>CACZOT010000140.1 GCA_902782795.1 uncultured Eubacteriales bacterium
ACCTGAACGCCTCCAAGGTGGAATTGACGGACGTGGAATTCTCGGCGCTGGAAACGTCTCTCGACGGGCTGCGGGTCTGGGGCCACAGGGGGCTGGGCGGGTTCTGAGGGGAAAACAGAAGGAGATCTGTTGCAAAGGCGTCAGCAGGCCGTACGCCAAGCGCGGATCCCGTCACAAAAGCAGAAATGGACCGGGCCGGGCGCGCCATGGCAATAGGCGCGCGCGGTAGGGACGGAGAGACGATATGATCTACATCGGCTGCCACCTGTCGGTGGCGAACGGCTACGAGGCCATGGGCAGGACCATGCTGGCCTTCGGCGGGAACACCTTCGCGTATTTCACGAGGAATCCCCGGGGCGGGAGATCCAGGGAGGCGGACCCGGAGGACGCGGGAGCGCTGAACGCGCTCCTGCGGCGTGAAGGCTTCGGGCCGCTGGTGGCGCACGGGAGCTATACCATGAACCTATGCGCGGCGAATCCGCAAACCAGGGCCAACGGCCTGGATATGCTGGAGAAGGATCTGGCCGTGATGGAGCTCTTTCCGGGAAACCTGTACAACTTCCACCCCGGCGCGCACGTCGGGCAGGGGGCGGAGGCGGGCGTCGCCCTGATCGCCGAGGCGCTGAACCGCGTCCTGACGCCAGAGGGGTCCACTACAGTCCTTTTGGAGACGATGGCGGGCAAGGGCTCCGAGGTGGGCGCGAGCTTCGAGGAGCTCCGGGAGATCATCGACCGCGTGGAGCGCCGGGAACGGATCGGCGTCTGTTTCGATACCTGCCACACATGGGACGCGGGGTACGATCTGGCCGGCGATCTGGACGGCGTTTTGACCCGGTTCGACCGCGTGATCGGCCTGGACAGGCTCCGCGCCGTGCATTTCAACGACAGCAAGAACGAGCGCGGCTCCCGCAAGGACCGCCATGAGAAGCTGGGCCGTGGCGCGCTGGGCCTGGAGGCGATGAAGCGCGTCGCCCTGCATCCCGCGCTGGCGGGGCGTCCCTTCATCCTGGAGACGCCGAACGACGACGCGGGGTATATCGAGGAGATCCGCCTGGTGCGGGAGTGGCTCGGCGGCGAATAGGGGAGAGAAGCGGGTGGTTTACGATCGCGTGGAGGAGGGCGTGTTCCTCCTCCGGAAAAACCGTTTCATCGCGGAGGCGGCGGTGGGAGGCCTGGCGCAGAGCGTCCATGTGAAGAACACGGGCCGCCTACGGGAGATCCTTCTGCCCGGAAGCGCCGTATACCTGCAGAGGACGCTCAACCCGGAGCGCAAAACGCTCTATGACCTGATCGCCGTCCGGCAGGGCGACCGCGTGGTCAACGTGGATTCCCTGGCCGCCAACGGCGCGGCGGAGGAGTGGATCCGGGGCGGCGGCCTGTTTCCCGACCTGACGCTGCTGCGCCGGGAGGTGCCCCGATACGGCTCGCGGTTCGACCTGTACGCCGAGCACGGCGGCAGCAAGGCGTTTATCGAGGTGAAGGGCGTCACGTTGGACGTGGACGGCGTCGCGCGGTTCCCCGACGCCCCGACCGAGCGCGGGATCAAGCACCTGCGCGAGCTGGCGCGCTGCCGGGAAGAGGGCTTCGAGGCGTACCTGCTCTTTGTGGCGCAGATGGGAGGAGTCCGCCGCCTCGAACCGAACCGGGCCATCCATCCGGCCTTCGCGGACGCTCTGGCCGAGGCCGCGCGGCGCGGCGTCCGCGTGCTCGCGTACGATTGCCGTGTAACCCCGGACAGCATCGCGCTGAACGAGCCCGTTCCCGTGCGGCTGGAGCCGTGAGCGCTGACAACTGCCGCCCCGCGCCTGGTTTCTTTGGAAGGCGGCCAGGCGGCAGGATCATACGACGCGGCGGAAAGGAGACAAGCGTAAAAATGTTCGACAACACCCGGCAGCCCCTGGACAGCGCGGGAGAGGTCCTGCACTCCCACGGAGGGCACATTCTTGCGCACGAGGGGTATTACTATCTTTACGGCGAGGACCGCCGCGCCGGTCTGAAGGTCTCGGTCTACCGGTCCAGGGACCTGCGCGAATGGGAGTATCGCGGCACGGCGCTCTCCATCGATTCTCCGGTGGTGGGGCATCCACTCACGCGCAACGACCGCCGCCTGCGCAATCCGCAGGAACAGCCCGGCAAGACCTGGAACCTGGGCGTTACCATAGAGCGGCCCAAGGTGCTCTATAACGCCAGGACCGGGAAGTTCGTCATGTGGATGCACTTCGAGGACGGGAACAACTACCGGTGCGCCCACGCGGCGGTGGCCTCCTGCGACCGGCCGGACGGCGAATTCGTCTACCACGGCTCCTTTCGCCCCTGCGGCGAGATGAGCCGGGACTGCACCCTCTTCCAGGACGACGACGGCCGCGCCTACTTCATCAGCGCCAGCCGCGACAACGCGGACCTGCACATCTACCGCCTCTCGGCCGATTATCTCTCCATCGACGTGATGATCGGTTCCTATTTCCCACAGCAGTATCGCGAGGCGCCCGCCCTGTTCAAGCGGAACGGGGTCTATTTCCTCATCTCCTCAGAATGCACCGGCTGGGAGCCCAACCAGGGGCGCTATTCCTGGGCGCGCAGTATCGGGGGCCCCTGGGCCGAACAGCGGCCCTTCGGCTCGCCGACCACCTTCGATACGCAGCCCGCGTTCGTCCTGGAGGTTCCCGGCACGGAGGGGAAGCGGTATCTCTACGTGGGCGACCGCTGGGACCCGACGGAATACTTCCACAGCCGCTATATCGTCCTGCCCCTGGAATTTCCCGACGATACGCAGCTGCGCATGGAGTGGCGCGACCAGGTCTCCCTGGACGCGGCCACGGGGCGGATCGCCTCGGAACCGGGCGCGGAACCGCTCCTGTTCCGCGTCGCCAGCCGCAACACGATGGATTATCTGCGCCTTCCCCCGGACGCGCGGCCCGGCGACAGCGTGGGCAGCAAGCGCCTGGACTATCAGGACGAGGGCATGCTCTTCCGGCTGGAGACGGCGGAAGGGGGAAAGAGCCGCGTCGTCGGCGCGGCGGGCGGTCTGGCTCTGGCGGCGCGGGGCGACCGGGTGGTCGCGGCGCGCCAGGACGAGGAAGATCCCGCCCAGCTCTGGACCGTGGAGGACCGGGCGGAGGGGCTGAAGGTCCTCCGGGCCTGCGACGGCAGGCTCATGACGGCCGAAGGCGGCGGCCATTCCTGCTGCGAGATGGTCCTCCGGGAGGAGGAGCGCTGGTTCGACACCGAATGGGGCCACAGCCCACAGGGGTTCCTCCTGGCTGCGGCCTATGGGAGGGAGCCGGCGCGGCGATAATGCCGCGAAAGGGGGCATAGCCCGCCGCCCGTTGGAGGGCAAGGGGAAGGAGGCGCATTTCTGCGCGGGGTTTCCGGTGGAAAAATCGAAACGCGCTCCAACAGGCGAAGGTGTTTGGCTAAGAGCTTTGGAATCGACTTTCGGGAACGCCAAAGCGCTGCCTCCCCAGACGTACAGGAAAGGGAACGCTTGGAGACGCTTTCCGGAGACTCGATGGACGGCCAGGCGGACGGCGCCGCCTTTTGCAACATACGCACGGTGTTGCCCTGGGCGATACCGAGCCGGGCGGCCCGGGATGGATCCCGGGCAATACGGACAGAGGCAGGAGGAATTCACATGAAGACACTCAACACCATCCAGA
>CACZOT010000141.1 GCA_902782795.1 uncultured Eubacteriales bacterium
CTACTTCCGCATGAAGTACGACTATGACGCCCTCCTCGCCTCCGCCAAGGAACGGCTGGACCGCAAGATCGCCGATTTCCAGAGCGGCAAATACACCTTCAAGTTCGCCGAATTCGGCTGCCGCCGCCGCCTCTCCCGGGAGTGGGAGGAAGAGGTCGTGCGCCGTCTGGCCGAAGAGACCGGCAATATGGTCGGCACCTCGAACGTGTATCTGGCGCGCAAATACGGCCTCAAGCCCATCGGCACCTACGCGCATGAGTTCGTGCAGATGTACCAGGGCATCGATTCCATCCCCCTGGCCTACACCAACCACTACGCCATGGAAGATTGGTACGACGAGTACCGCGGCGACAACGGCACAGCCCTGACCGATACCATCACCACCGATCTGTTCCTGCTGGATTTCAACCGCTCCATGGTCAACAACTTCACCGGCGTGCGCCACGACAGCGGCGATCCCTACGCCTGGGGCGAGAAGATCATCGCCCACTACGAGAAGTACGGCGCCGACCCCAAGTCCAAGCAGCTGCTCTTCTCCGACAGCCTGGATTTCGACCGCGCTCAGGCCCTGCACGAGCACTTCAAGGACCGCGTCAAGGTATCCTTTGGCATCGGCACCTTCTGCTCCAACGATACCTGCGCCGAGCCGCTGAACATCGTCATCAAGCTGCAGACGGTCAACGGACGGGCCGTGGCCAAGCTCTCCGACACGCCCGGCAAGGCCATGTGTCGGGACGAGAAGTACCTCGAGTACCTCAAGAGCTCCGTGGCCTTCCGCATGTCGCGGGAAAAATAAGGCGGAAAAGGAACATAATACCGGCGCTTCCTGTCTAATTCGCAGAAAACTGAAATGGAGGAAACGCCCTATGAAGAAAACTTTGGCTATTGCACTCGCATTGCTGATCGCCCTGTGTCAGGCCGCGAGCGCGGACGGCTACGCGGGAGAACTGCTCGACACCGCGGAGGACCTGTTCTTCCGCACCACCAACGTGACCGTGGCCTGCGAGGCCAAGTTCACCTACGATGGTGAATGGTTCAAGACCCTGCACGGCTCCTACAGGCAGGATGGCTTCAACAGCCACCTCTCCTGGATGCTGGACACGCCCCGCGCGGACGGCAGCGTCTACACCGGCGGCTATCTCGTCACCGGCATCGGCGATACCGCCTACGCCAGCGATACCTACAACGGCAATTACTACTACACGACCGCCATCACTCAGCTGGATACGCTCTTCACCCTGAATCCCCAGCGCGCCATGACCGTCGCGGCGGCCAAGGCCGTGCTGAGCGCCGCGGAGGATCAGTTCCACGCGCTCAGCATCGCCCCGGCCGAGGACGGGTCCCTCGCCGTCGAGCTGGGCGATCTGCCGGAGATGGCCGATACGGTGCTCTGGTTCCTCGCCAGCGATTACCTGTGGGAGAATTACTACATCTCCCTCTGGAATGAGCCTGAGGAGGACGCCGGGGAAGAGGGCGTGTACATCTGGACCGAGGACTGGCGCGCGCTCGTCGCGGCACGTTACTTCGCCATATACGGCGAGGAACTGCCGGAGATGATCGAGGACGAAGTCACCCAGGGGCGCTTCAACGTCGCCATGAACGCGGAGGAGCAGTTCGAGGAGGAGATTCGCGCCCAGTACGACCACGGCTACGTCTTCATCGCCGCGGACGGCTCGCACGAGTGGTTCGAGACGGAGGAGGAGTGCATGCGCCGCGCCGGGGCGATCGACCTGAACTACGAGGACTACCTCGCCCTGATCAGCGCCTACTACGAGTCCCTCTATGGCGCGCCGCTCACAGAGGACGAGTGGCGCCTGCTCATCGTTTCCACCAACGAGGAACTGCAGGAGGCCCTGATGGAGCTCGAGGACGGCATGGATCAGCACTACCGGGAGCTCGCCCGGCAGGAGGATCCCAACGCCGTGCGCATCAACGTCAGGAAGGACGGCAGTTACACCGTCCAGGCTGAGCTCCCGAAGTGGACGCCGTACCGCACCGTGGCGCAGGAGATCCGCTTCACCACCCAGATGGCGGAGATCGTTTCCGCCAAGGCGAACGTCGAGCGCGATGGGGAAGGCCGCATCGCCTCTGTGCGCGGCGACGCCTCCTTCGCCCTCACCGACGTAAATGGCGAGAAGCACACCCTCGATATCGAGTTCGATTTCACCGCCGGCGATTACGGCACGACCGAGGTCAGCGATGTGTTCGATCCCGCCGAGTACGGCCTGGTCTCATTCGAGGAGTTCGCGGAGGCCGCGCCGGTGGATGTGGAGGGCGATCCCTTCGATTGGGATACCTTCATGAGAGAGGCCCCGGATACCATCGATTTCATGGGCAGGCTATTCGAGACCGGCATGGCGGACTACCTCTCCGAGGGGGAATGACCGCTTCCGGAACCAAGCCCGGAGAGGGAGACCTCTCCGGGCTTTTTCTATGCCCAGTCGGGGAAGCGATCTTTCGGCCTCGCGGTGATGGCCGCCAATAGATGGCACGCCCCCGGCCGTACGAAGAAGCGGGCTTTCGGTGGACCGCCGCAAACAGGGAGGATCCGCGCGAAGAAAAAGAGCCGGCAGCTCGCGCTGCCGACTCTTTTTGTTGGAATCAGGGAATTACTTCGCCATGTCCAGGACCCAGGGATTGGCCTCGAGGTAGGCGTTGAACTGGGTGCGGTACTCTTCGAGGTACTTGTCCAGGCCAGCGGCCTTCAGGTTGGAGATCGCCTGATCGATGTTGTCCTCATAGGGCACCATGCCGACCTTGATCGGGTAGATGGAGGCGATGATCTCAGTCTGGAGGTTGCTCAGCTCGGTCTGCACGTTGCTGGCGTCGAAGATGAAGCCGGCGATCGGGGAGACCACGTAGTTCTCAGACTTGTAGGTCATGTACTCGATGTGGTTGTCCGGGGCGTCCGCCGCGAAGCGCATGTAGGGCAGGTAGCCGGACATCCAGGTGTCCATGGTGTAGAGGGTGTTGTCGTTCTCGTCCTTGATGTACTCGATCTTGTTGTCACCGATGGCGGTGTAGTGCGTGCCCTCGATGCCGTAGTGGAACAGATCGTGGTTCTCCTTGGAGGCGTACAACCAGTTGAGGAACTTGAGGCCGCTCTCCATATCCTCGGAGGTGGTGGAGATGCCGTTCAGGTTCTGCACGAAGGTGTAGATCATGTCCGGCTTCTCGGGGCACATATAGACCCAATCCACGGTGGTATCGATGCCGGTCTTCTGCTTGATGGTCACGCCGGTGTAGGGATCGAACGTCTGGGAGGGCAGGAAGGCGCCCAGGCTGGCGTCGTCATACATCATGGAGTGGTCCATGTTCAGCACGTCGGGGTTGACCAGGCCGTCCTGGTAGAGACGGTAGTAGGTCTCGCAGTCCTTCTTGAACTCTTCGGACTCATAGAAGGAATCGATGGTGCCGTCCTGGCGGGCGAGCACGAGGCCGAGGCTGTTCTCGACGTAGAAGGGATAGGTGTCATAGGTGCGATGGAGCCAGTGGGCGGTATCCTGGTTCTGATGGAACCAGTTGTAGGCCTTGATGCCGGTCTCGTTGAGGATGTAATCCTGAGACTTCTTCATCAGGTCGATGACGGACTCGAGGTCGTCCGCCGGGAACTGCTCATAACCGACGGCCTGCATGACGTCCGTGCGCAGGTCCATGTAGGACATGACGTTGTCGAAGGAACGCCAGGAGCAGGGCACCGCGTAGTGCTCGCCGTTATAGAGGGAGCCGAGCCACTCGGTCTCGGTGAACTTGGAAACGAGATCCGGGTAGTTGTCAAGATAGGGGTCCACAGAGGTGATGGCGCCCATGGCGGCCAGCGCGGACATGTTCTTGACATCCTGCATCACGTGCAGCAGCTCGAAGGGCTCGCCGGTGGAGAGCATCAGGTTGAGCTTGGTGTCGTACTCGCCCCAGGGAATGCGGATGATCTCGACCTCGATGTCGTAGCCGTCGGCCAGCAGCTTTTCATTGACGGCGGCGATGCCCGTCTCGTAATCCACGGGCAGCGTGCCGGGCTGTACGTAGCGCATCGGGTGGATCGTCTTTCCCTCCGCCAGTGCGCTCAGGCCCGAAACGGACAGCAGCACCAGCATCAGGGCCAGCAGCAGTGCAAAAGACTTCTTCATGGGATAACCTCCTTCTTGTTCTATTTTCACGGGATCATTGCGCCCGCAAAAAACGATATACGCGGCACGGCCGGGCTCAGCCCTTCACCGCGCCGATGACCATGCCCTTCACAAAATACTTCTGAAGGAAGGGATACAGCAGTATGATCGGCCCCATGGTGACCACGCTGGTGGCCATCTTGAAGGATTCCTTCGGCGGATTGATGCGCATGGCGCCCTGCATCAGCTTGCTCATGGCGGTGATCTCCGACTGGATCTGGAAAAGCAGCATCTGCAGCGTGTACAATTCCCGGTTGTTGATCAGCATGACGGCATTGAAGTAGTTGTTCCAGTAGCCGATGGCATAGAACAGCGTGATGGTGGCCAGCACGGGCTTGCACAGCGGGAAGTAGATCTGGAACGCGATGCAGACCTCGCCGGCGCCGTCGATCCGGGCCGATTCATTCAGCGCCTCCGGGATGCCTTTGACAAAATTCCGCACCAGAAACATATTGAAGGGGGAGAACATCAGCGAGGGGATGATCAGCGCCAGCATATTGTCGTAGGCGCCGATGGCCTTGGAGACCATGTACCAGGGCACGAGTCCCGCGGAGAACACCATGGTAAAGTAGAAGTACAGCGAGAGCCCGTTGCGGTAGCGGCACTGGGTGCTGGCCAGCGTGTAGCCGGCGCCGTAGGTGATCAGCGCGGCGATGGCCGTGCCGATGAGGGTGGCGGACGTCGTGACCAAGTAGGCCCTGGGCACCGCGGAATTCTTGCCGAACATCATTCGGTAGGCCGCCGTGGACCATTCATGGGGGATAAAGGAATAGCCGTACAGCGTGATGCTCTTTTCCTCGGTAAAGGATACGATGAACACCATCAGCACCGGCAAAAGACAGCACAGCGCGAACAGCGCGATGAACAGATAGATGAAGAATGAGCCGACCTTCTCGCTCTTTGCCATCTGCACCCGGCTCATGCTGGGATTGACATTGGACAGGCTTGGTTCCGACATGGTTCCTACCTCCCTGCGGAAATGGGTTTATGGATCGCCGGCATGTTCCATCAGAACAGCGCGCCTTCCGGATAGAAGCGATTGACGATCCGGTTGGATGTGAACACGAGTATGAAGCCGATGACCGACTGGTACAGGCCCACCGCCATGGACAGCGAGGGATTGCCCGTATTCTTGAATACCCGGAACACGTAGGTATCGATGACCTCGGCGATGGGCATCAGCGAGGAGTTGTCCCGGACGATGGCGTACATCATGCCGAAGTCGCCGTAGAATATGCGGCCGATGGACATCAGCGTCAGTACGGAGATGGTGGGCGCCAGAAGGGGCAGCGTCACGTAGATGATGCGCTTGAAGCGCGTGGCGCCGTCGATGGCGGCGGCCTCGTAGATGGACTCGTCGATGCCGGTAATGGCCGCCAGGTAGATGATGGAGTTATAGCCGGCGTTTTTCCATATGTTCAG
>CACZOT010000142.1 GCA_902782795.1 uncultured Eubacteriales bacterium
AGTCTCTCAGATCTCCCAACCTCCCCAAGGGGTGCAGGGGCGCTGGCGGCCGAACGCCGCCAGCGCCCCTGCCTTCGCGTCCCCCGCTCCCGGAAGGCGGTTACTGGTAGTTATACCAATGGAACCACCGCAGATACTTCGCGAACCTACGCGGGAAGGGCAGCCCGCTCATGATGGGGTAGAACATCGCGCAGAGCGCCGTCGCGGCGCCGATCCAGATCCCGCCGACGCGGACAGCCAGCCTCCGGTCGCGCTTTTCGATATCGTCGATGAGGATGGCGGCGCAGAGGATGATAAAGGGCACCGACGCAAAGTAATGATAAATGAACGTGGAGCGCGGCACGAGCACCCAGGGCAGGAACTGGCTGGCGAAGCCGATCAGCACCCAGGCGCAGCGACGATCGCGTCGGCCCATGCGCACGGCGCGCCAGAGGACGTAGAACAAAGCGGCGAGGCCGCCCCACCACACCGCGGGATTGCCCATGCAGGAGATCGAGGAGACCATATCCGCGGGCACAAAATCATACCCGGAATAGTACCACATGGGGCGGATGATCAGAGGCCACTCGTACCAGGGCGAGCGGAAGAAGTGCGGATCGTCCCCCAGGCCCTTATGGTAGTTGAACATGGTCTTCTGGAGCTCCCACACGCCCTTGACGGAGAAGTTCCCGTCCGGCTCGAGGTGCCAGTAATACGAGAAATAGTATACGACGATGGGCACGATCACGAAGAAGAGCACGCACCACAGGCAAGTGAGCGCCGCGTTGCGCGCGAGGGTCCTTTCCGCGCGCTGGGCGATCTTTTTCTCCTCCGGCGTGAAGGCGCGCATACCGGCGCAGGCGTAGCGGTGCTCGGCGAAGCGGCGGCCCAGCGTGTAGAAGAAGAGCACGGCCAGGCCCGCCCCCGCGTAGATGCAGATCCACTTCGTGGCGCAGCCCAGGGCGAAGGAGATTCCGCTCAGGGCCAGCGGCGCGAGCGTGCGGCGCAGGGATTGGTGGTAGAAGTTCATCTTCGCGTAGCGGAACATGGCCAGGTACATGCACATGATGAACATCACCGCGAAGCAATCGATGGTCCCCAGGCGGCTCTGGGTGAAGTGCATGCAATCCAGGGCCAGGAGCGCCATGGCGAAGAAGGCCGGGAAGCGGCGTTTGGTCAGCTGGCGCACGAGCAGGTACATGAGCGGCAGCATGATCACGCCCGAGAGCGCACCCGCGAAGCGCCAGCCGAACGGCGTCATGCCGAACAGCGCGATGCCCGAGGCAATCAGCAGCTTGCCCAGGGGCGGATGCGTCCACTCGTAGGCGTGCATGCCGTGCAGGTGCTCGTAGGCGGTGCGCACGTGGTAGATCTCGTCGAAATAGGTGCCGTTGAAGTAGGAAGGCGCGGCGGGGACGGTACCCTGCTCGTCGATGAGCAGAAGGGGATCCATGGCCTCCTCCGTGCCGCCGCGGGTATAGACCGCCGCCACGGGCAAAGGCTTTCCATCCGCGTCCAAGAAGGCGATCTCCGCCAGGACCAGCCCGGCTCTCTCCGCCGTGACGCGCACGGCGCGCGCCTCCGTCAGCCCGTATTCGCCCAGGCTGTAGAACTTGCCCTCCGCGTTGCGGGCCGAGGGCTTGTACCAGAGCCAGCGGAAGATCTCGCCCTGGTTGTACACAGCCAGGAAGGGCTCGTCCCAATTCTCGCCGTCCTGGGAGTATTCCACGGTGAAGGAGGTATTGCAGATGCCTCCGTAATAGGTCATCTGGAAGGGCCGGACTTCGCCCAGGTCGAAGATCACCGTCTCGCCCGGGGCGGAGCTGGTCCACATGGTCTGCGGGGCCTGGAGAGAGCCCAGGTTCAGGAAGGTGAACAGCGCGTAGAGCGCCGTGACCGCGGCGATGGTCAGCCTCTCCCGGCCGGAAAGGCCGATGCCGCTCTCCGGGGCGTCGAACAGGCCGGAGCCCGCGGCGCGGCGCGCCTGCTGTTCCTGCCTTTCCAGACGCTGGGCGGAGGGCGTGTAGATGCGCGTCACGGCCATGGTCTTTTCCCGCAGGCACAGATCCAGGCAGGTCCAGACGAGGAGCGCGCATCCCGCCAGGGCGAGGAGGTCCGTCGCCACGGCCAGGGCGCGCGGGACGTAGATGATATGATCGTACAAAAGCACCAGCCCGATGTTGAGCGTCTGCGCGAGCCCCAGCGTCACCGCCGCCAGGGAGACGCGCGCGTCGCGGTCCTCCGCGTAGGCCAGGAGCAGCATCAGCAGCGCCGGGAAGAGGTATCTCTCGTGCATCTTCAGCCCGAAGCAGAACATGCAGCTGAGCGCGCACGCCCCGATGAGGAAAATCCGGCGCGGGTTCTTCGTCCTTGCGTACATCCAGAAAGCGAAGAGGAAGGCGAGGGCATAGGCCGCCCAGCCCGCGATCCGCGCCGCGCCGGGGCCGATGGGCACCCAGTTGAAGCCCAGCAGATCCCAGAGGTTGCAGGCGTTCACGGTGTAATAGGAGTAGGAGCCCAGCGTGCCCAGGTATTTTTCCCCGATCCAGAGGAGGGGCTGGAGCCAGTGCGGCGCCTCCGGGAAAATCTCGGAAGTCTGGGTACGCGCGAAGGGCATCGCCAGGGCGACGAACAGCGCCAGCGCGCCGACGAGCCCCCAAGCGGCCTCGCGCTCCGCCACGGTCCGGCGCTTTTCCTCCGTCTGCGAGACGCTCCATACCAGCGCGAACAGCCCCAGCGGCGCGAAGAGGAGCGCCTGGGGCTTGACCAGCACGGCCACCGCGTACAGGAGCATGGCGCCCGTCCACCGCTCCCGCGCCGCAAAGCAGAACGTCAGCGCCACCAGGAGGGAGAGCAGGCCGTCCGCCTGACCCCACACGGCGCTGTCCAGCAGGACCGCCGGGCCGAGGGCGTATAAAAGCGTCACGGCCAGGGCGTCGCGGCCGCCCCATTTTTCCTCCGCCGTGTTCCAGATGAGCGCGCAGGCGGCCACGTCCGCGAGGATGGAGGGCAATTTCATCAGGAGCCAGGCGTCGGGGGTGTCCCCCGTCGCGCCGAGCAGGGTCCGCAGGGCGCCGACTGCCCAAAGCACGTACATGTACCCCGGCGGGTAATCGCAGAAATAGTCCGGCGAATAGAAACCGCTCAGGCCCGTGCGGAACACGCGCTCCGACCAAGTCAGGAAGCAGTTTACGTCCGTCGGGTAACCGCGATGCAGGACCGCCGCCGCGACCCGCGCCAACAGCGCCGCCGCCAGGAGGACCCACAGCCTCTCGGGGTGCCGGCCGCGCCGGTCGAGCCGCTCGCCATGGCGCGAAGCGTACAGAAGCAGCGCCGCCGCGGCCAGAGAGGTGATCAGGCCCGCCCCCGCCAGGAGCGCCGTGCGCCCGCGCAAGGCTGCTGCCGCGGCCTCCTCGGGGCTGGGCTCTTCAGAGGTATCCTTCTGCGCCTTGGGCGAGACAGGCATGGCGAAGGACTGCACCGCCACGCCTTCGGGGATCCTCTCCGCCTCCGTGAGCGTGATGTCGCGAAACCAGGCTTCTCCCGTGGCGGTGTTGCTGTACCCGCCCAGGCGCGCCATGAGGGTCAGGATGGTTTGATCATCGCCGGTGATACCGTACAATTCCAGCGTGACCCACTCGCCCGAGGTATCGAACGCCGCCTCGGAATAGGTGTACGTCCCCGCGATGGAGAGATTCGCGCCCTTTTCGCCGCCCGCGACACCCGAAGCCTTCACCTGCGCGCGCGCGAGGTACACCGTTCCGGGTTCGACCGCAGCCGTCTGCACGAAACGGGCGTCGTTCTCGCCGAAATTGACGATGTGCAGGACCGGCCCGGAGCCGTCCACCGGCGCTACTTCGTCCAGGAGGGATACGCCTTCCGCCCAGTCCCACATGTCCGCCGTCCAGCCTTCCGGCGCGAGGAGGTTCTCCTCCGCCGCTTCGGCCAACGCCGCGACGCCGGCCGCGGCCAGCAGCAACGCCAGCAGCAGCGCCAGGCCTCTTCTCCTTGACATGCGTTTCCCTCCTTACGGTAACATGGATAAAAAGGGGGGGACGGCCTGCGCGCGGAACCATTCGGCCTGCGGCCGAATGGTTCCGCGCCGCCTGGGCAGAGGGGGCTTCGCCCCCTCTGCACTTCTCCACGATGCGCGGGAGGGCCCCGCCTTGCGGCGCTGCCCTCCCGCGCCCTGCGCCCGC
>CACZOT010000143.1 GCA_902782795.1 uncultured Eubacteriales bacterium
GGTTCACCGGGCTCTCCTTGGGCACGAGGGCGACCTCGCCGAGCATGGCGGCGTTCTCGTCCATGCGGATCATGCGCTCCAGCAGCTCCTGGCCCTTCGCGGCGCGGCAGGACACGGCCCGGCCGCCCTCGAAGGTGATGGAGAAATCCTCGATGAGCTGGCTGTTCCAGGAAAGCGGCTTCACGGCCACCAGCGTGCCTTCGCACTTGCCGGCCATGGGAGAGGTGAAGATCTCCTCGGTGGGCATGTTGGGGATGTAGAACGCCCCGTTGAGGGGGTTGATCACGCCCGCGCCTTCCCACCTGGCGCCGGGGATGAGCTCCACGGTGAAATCCGTGCCGTTGGCGCTCCGGTAGAGCAGGGAGGAGAAGCCCTGTTCGTTGAGCCAGGCCGCCTTCTTCTCGATGAAATTCGTGTGCGCCCGCCAGGCATCGACGGGGTTGGCGTCCTCGGTGACGCGCACCGTGCGGAGGATGGCGTCCCAGAGCCGGTCCACGGCCTCCTGGTCGCTCGCCTCCGGGAAGCACTTCTTCGCCCACTTGAGAGAGGGGTAGGCCGCGATGACCCACTGGTGCTTGCCGTCGATGGCGTTGCGGTACGGCTTGACGATGGCGGCGCGGCTCTGCATGACGTTCGAGAGCTTCTGCGGGTCCACGCCTTGCATGGCGTCCGGGTCCTCCGAAGCGATGAAGATGCGCACGGGCAGGTCCTCGACCATCTGGCGGAGCTTGGCCTCCTCCCAGGGCAGGAGTTTGGCGAGCGTCTCCTCGGCGGCGTACAGGTAATTGAGGCAGCTGGTCTGGTCGTAGGTCCAGTCCAGGTTCACCTTCTTCGCGCCGGCCCGGTAGCATTCCTCGACCACGAGAGCGGCGAAGGCGTGCTGCTCGACGGAGATCGTCAGCTGCACCACCTGCCCGGGCTGGACGTTCGCGCCGGTGCGGACGATGAGACGGGCGTATTTCTGCAAGAGAGCGGGGGAGATGGACATAGGGGTTCCTCCTGTCTGCATGGTTTATTCGTTTCCGGGAGCCTTTCCCGGGAGGGGAATCTGCACGAGGATGATGGCGATGAACAGCACGGCGCAGCCGGCGAGCTCCCGCGCCGTCATGCGCTCCTGGAGGATGAGCGCGCCCGCGAGGGCGGCGAACACGGATTCCAGGCTCATCAGGAGCGAGGCGACGGTGGGGTCCGTGTAGCGCTGGGCGACGAGCTGCAGCGTGTAGCCCAGGCCGCCGGAGAGCAGGCCGCAGTAGAGGATGGGCGCGGCCGCCGAGACGACCTTGGCCCAGCTGGGGCTCTCGGTCGCGAAGGCCACCGCCGCGGAGAGGACCGAGGCCGTCAGGAACTGAATGGCGGAGATGCCCAGGGCGTCTCCGCGCCGGACGAAATGATCGCAGCAGAGGATATGTCCGCTGAACAGGAAAGCGCAGACGCACACGAGGGCGTCTCCGCGCGTGAGGCGGAAATCCCCGCTGACGCACAGCAGATACATGCCCGCGATGCCGATCGCCACCGCCAGCCATACGAGCCAGGCGTTGCGCCTCCCGAAGAGCACGCGGCCGATCACGGGTACGAGGAGCATGTACATGGCGGTGATGAACCCCGCCTTGCCCGCCGAGGTCGTCACCACGCCCATCTGCTGGAAGACGCTCGCAGCCGCGAGAAAGCATCCGCACAGGACGCCGCCAAGCAGGGTATCGCGGCGGCGCGTCCGCTCCTCAGCCGGGGGAAGGGCGGCGCGCTTGCGGCCAGCGATCAGGGCCACCGCGCCGACGGCGACGGCCGCCAGGGCCATGCGCGCGGCGGTGAAGGTGACCGGTTCGATGGATTCCATGCCCACCCGCTGGCTCACGAAGGCCGTGCCCCAGATGGCCGCGGTGAGCAGAAGGAGAAGGTTGCCCAGCATCTTGCGTGATCTCATTGCGTTTCGGCGCTCCTTGTGCGGATCCTGTGGCAAAGAGTATAGCACGCCCTTGTAAAAACGGAAAGCGGGGACGCGGCGCGGAATGCGGGAAGAACCAGATGCAAAGGAGAGCACATGGACAAGCCGCGCTAAGCCCAGGAGGCCCTGTTGGGCATCTGGCCTCGCTGCGCCGTGACAGCCCCGCGCGGCTGCGCGAAGCCCGCCATCCCGACGGCCTACCCCGGCGCGATTCGCCTGGTTGGGGAGGGGAGGGCCGCTCGACGGGATGCCTCCTCAGGACTCTGAAAAGTTCCGCGAAACGAGAAGGCCGTCCGGAAGGGCGGCCTTGCGCGTGGATGTGGTCATTCTTCGTCGGGTTCGCTCGTACGATAGAACAGACGCGCGTTGTAGCGGGCCTGCGCCTCCTGGCTCTCCTTTCTGTCGCGCCAGGCGTCGATCTCCGAGCAGATGGCGAGCATCTCGTCCACGAGCATCTCCTCCGTGCGCGGCTTGGCCTGGCGAACATAGGACGTCATGCGGTCGACGGCCCTGGGGCTGCCCAGCTGCCGCGCCATGAGATCGGCCAATTCCGCGGAAAAGCCCAGCGCGGTCACGGCCGCGGCCAGCCGGTCCCGCGCAAGGGACCAGGCCCTCTGCCATTCGTTCATGGTGATATCTCCACCGCCTCTCGGCCCAAAGGATTCGACGCCCGCGGCGCGTGTTCCTGCCGGCAGGGCTTCCCAAAGTGGATTTTGCGTGAAAATACACAAAACCCTGTTGACAAAAAAGTCGGTATTGGGATAGACTTGTCTTACAGGAGTTCGATATGACGAACTGCGATGATCGATCAGTTAATCGACCCGAACGAAAGAAGGAGCGGCAGGATATGACCATTCGCGATCTCAAGGTGGGCGAGTCCGCGCGCATCGAGGCGGTCGGCGGCGAGGGCGCGCTCAGGCAGCACTTTCTGGATATGGGCGTCATCCCCGGCGCGGAGGTGACGCTAGTCAAACTGGCCCCGATGGGCGACCCCATGGAGCTGCGCATCCACGGGTACGAGCTCACGCTGCGCCTGGCGGACGCGGAGCGGATCCGCGTGGCGCCGCTGGCGAAGACCTCCGCGGTCAGGGCGGCGAGCAGGAGCCA
>CACZOT010000144.1 GCA_902782795.1 uncultured Eubacteriales bacterium
GATCCAGTATCCGCTGGATACCGACGTCACCCTGAAGATCTGGATGCCCATTTCTTCCAGCTGCACCAACCAGATCTCCTCCTACGCTGAGAATGAATCCTTCATCTACGCGCAGGAAGCCACCGGCGTGAAGATCGAATTCCAGCACCCGTCCACCAGCGGCGTGCGCGAGGAGTTCAACCTGATGATCGTCTCTGGCGATCTGCCGGACATCATCGTCAACGGCTACTACCATGAGTCCAGCGCCAACGCCACCGCGTGCGTCAACGGCGTTGAGGACGGCATCTATCTCGACCTGACGGATTATATGCCGCAGTACTCCCCGGTGTACTGGAACTACATCAACACCAACGAGGAGTTCTATCAGGACGCCACCACCCCCGAGGGCCGCGTCTACTACTACACCAACTACAAGAACGTCACCGCCGAGACCGAAGGCTCCTACGACCGCTTCCAGGTCCGCAAGGACTGGCTGGAGGAAGTCGGCCTGGAGACCCTGCGCACCGTCGATGATTACGAGAAGTACTTCCAGAACATTCTCGACAACCATCCCGGCGTGACCCCCTTCACCCTCGTCAACACCGGTATCGAGCGCTGCTTCACCACCGCCTTCTATACCACCGACGACTGGTTTCAGATCGACGGCCAGGTCAAGTACGGCCCGTACGAGGACGGCATGAAGGATTACTTCAACCTCATGGCTTCCTGGTACAAGAAGGGCTTCATCAGCCCGGATTTCACCTCTTACACCTCTGAGCGCGACGCGTATCTGGCCGGCGAATCCGGCGGCTACTGCGGCACCTCCGTCGATACCTTCGAGCTCGCCCAGGAGATCGGCCTGCCGATCCAGAACTGCCCCTACATGCGTCTGACGGACGACCAGTTCATCCACGGCTTCTACTACCTCCGTCCGGCGAACGGCCAGTTCTCCGTCGTGACCACCGCCTCTGACCACGTGGCCGAGGCCATGGAGTTCATCGACTACGGCTACACCGTCGAAGGCTCCTACACCTACTGCTACGGCGTCCCGGGCGTTGCCTGGAACTACGGCGACGACGGCCTGCCGAAGTACACCGACTACATCCTCAACAACGACAAGGGCTACACCATGACGGAAGTCTCCTACATCCTCCGCTTCCACGAGGGATTCCCGCACATGCGTGATTCCGACGCCTTCTCCATCCCCTCCAACAGCCAGAATCCGGAGTGCCTTGCCTACCGCCTGAACTGGATGGACGAGGACAACTGGAACACCTCTGACTGGTGCCTGCCGCGCAGCCTCTCTCTCCCGAACGAGGATTCCGTGCGCCGCTCTGAGATCATGACCGAGATCGACACCTACCGCAACGAGATGGTGCTCAAGTACATCACCGGCGTTGAGAACGTCGATGATACCTTCGACGCGTACCAGGAGCACTTCCGCGCCCTGGGCATCGAGGAAGCCATCCAGCTCACTCAGAACGCTTACGACACCCTCATGGCCAAGAAGCTGCCGGAATAAGCGAAAGCTGAGACCCGCGGCCTTCCGCCGCAGCGCGGGAAAGGCAGGAACGCCTGCCTTTCCCGCTTTTCCAAACCGCATGCAAGGAGGGCTTTGCGCATGAACGCAGCCGCAACGAGACCCGGTGCCCGCCGCCAAAGCTGGAGGACCCGCGTCCGCAAGAATTATCAGCGTTATTCCCTCGTCTATTGGCTCTGTCTCCCCATCCTCGCCTACTATATCATCTTCCATTACCTGCCCATGTTCGGCATCTGCATCGCCTTTCAGGATTATCGTCCCGCCAAGGGCGTGTTCGGAAGCAAATGGGTGGGCCTGAAGCATTTCCTCTCCTTCTTCACGAGCGATTACTGCTGGCGCCTGATCCGCAATACCCTGCTGATCAACTGCTACAACCTGATCTTCGGCTTCCCTGCGCCCATCATCCTGGCGCTTCTCATAAACGAAGTGAAGTGCGCGCCCTTCAAAAAGACCGTACAGACCATCAGCTATATGCCCCACTTCGTCTCCATGGTCGTCATCTGCGGCCTGCTGGTGGATTTCTGCGCCTCCACGGGCATCCTCACCACGATCACCACATTCTTCGGCTTTGAGCGGACGAACCTGCTCAACTCTCCCAAGCTCTTCCGCACCATCTACGTGGCCAGCGACATCTGGCAGCAGATCGGCTGGGGCTCCATCATCTATTTGGCGACCCTCTCCACCACCGACCCGAACCTCTACGAGGCGGCGGTGATCGACGGCGCGGGCCGCTTCCAGCAGGTCATCCACGTGACGCTTCCCACCCTGGTCCCGCTGATCATCCTCCAGCTGATCATGCGCATGGGCCAGATGATGAGCGTCGGCTACGAGAAGATCATCCTCCTCTACAACGGCCTGACCTACGAGACGGGCGACGTCATTTCGTCCTACGTCTACCGCCGCGGCCTCCAGTCCGGCGATTTCAGCTTCGGTACCGCCGTGAGCCTGTTCAATTCGTTCTGCAACATCATCTTGCTGGTCGCTGCCAATACGCTCTCGCGCAAGCTGACCAACGAGAGCATGTGGTAAAGGAGGGACGCAGCAATGGTAGAACGCAAAACGCCCGCAAGCCGCGCCTTCGACGTGTGCAATTACATCTTCCTCGTGTTCCTCTCCTTCATCTGCCTCTACCCCATGTGGCACGTGCTCGTCGGCTCCTTCTCGGACCCGGTCCAGCTCACCAAACACTACGGCCCGCTGATCCGGCCGCTGGGCTTCTCCCTGGAGGGATATAAGGTCGTCCTGCACAACCCGAACGTGGCTATCGGCTACGGCAACACCCTCTTCTACGTCATCGTGGGCACGCTCTCCCGCATGTTCGCCACGCTGATCGGCGCCTACGTCCTCTCCCGCAAGGGCTTCATGTTCCGCAAGGTGATGACGTTCATCATGGTCTTCACGATGTACTTCGGCGGCGGCATGATCCCCACCTTCATCGTGGTCAAGGCCGTGGGCCTGTACGACAGCCGCGGAGCCATCATCATCCCCACGCTGATCGCCACCTGGAACATGATCATCATGAAGACCGCGCTGCAGAACGTGCCCGATTCCCTGGAGGAATCCGCCCGCCTGGACGGCGCCAATGACCTGGTGGTGCTCTTCCGCATCATCCTCCCGGTCACCAAGGCCACCGTCGCGGTCATCTGCCTGTATTACGCCGTCGCGGAGTGGAACAGCTGGTTCAACGCCATGATCTACCTGCGCGACAATTCCAAGAAGCCCCTGCAGATCTTCCTGCGCGAGATCCTCCTGCAGAACTCGCAGAACTCCGGCAACCAGACCGTTCAGGCCGACGCCGACGTTTCCGCCATCTTCCTGGAGGAGCTCATCAAGTACTGCACCATCATCGTCGCCACCGTGCCGATCCTCTGCGTATACCCCTTCGTGCAGAAGTATTTCGTCACCGGCGTTATGATGGGCTCCATCAAGGAGTAAAAACGCTCATCCTCCCCGCCCCGCTCCCTTGCGAGCCGGGCGGGGTTTGTATGAAAGGAGTTGTTCCCCTATGAAACTGCTCGGTCGCGAGGTCCCCCTTGGAATGTCCGTCACCAGCCACAAGCCCGAAGATATCAAGACCTTCGTGGAACTCGGCTTTACCCACTTTGAAGTCGGCATCCCGGCGCGCATGCCGTCCGACGAGCCCCGCCGCCCCTTCCCCAAGGGAGAGCGGCCTCCCATGCCCTCCCTCGAGGAAGGCGCGAAGATCGCCTGCCGCGGCGAGGAGGAGAAGCTCGTCTCTCTGAAGCAGGGCCTGGTGGACGCTATCGAGGCGGAAGGCCTGCGCGTTTGGAGCGTACACCTGCCCTTCGGCTTCGGCTGGGATATCGCCCACTATGAGGAGAAGGAGCGCGACGCGGTCGTCGCTTCCCTCAAGAGGGTCATTGACCTGACCAAGACTTGGCACCCGCGCGTCTACGTCCTGCACGGCTGCCTGGAGCCCGTCGCTCCCGAGCAGCGCCCGGTGCGCGTGGCGCGGTCCATCCAGTCCCTGCGCGAGCTGGATACCTACGCCCAGCAGTTTGGCTCCCGCATCGCCTTGGAGGATCTGCCCCGCTCCTGCCTGGCCAATTCCTCCATCGAGACCCGCGCCATGATGATGGCCGCGAGCGTGCCGATCTGCTTCGACGTGAACCACCTCCTCGGCGACACCCACGCCAACTTCCTCGAGGCCATGGCCACCAACGTCGTCACTACGCACCTGTCCGACTATGACGGCGTGGACGAGCGCCACTGGCTCCCCGGCAAGGGCATCGTGCCGTGGAAAGACCTCTTCTTCGGCCTTCTGGACGCGGGGTACCGCGGCCCGTTCCTCTTCGAGCTGCGCGCGGGCGAGAACGGCCCCTACCAGGCGCCCGAGGTGCTCGCCGCCTTCAAGGCCGCGCTCGGGGCTGAATAAAGAAAGCGAGGTGCGCCAATGGCAAAGCGTCCGAACATCATCTTCTATTTCTCCGACCAGCAGCGCTGGGACACCATGGGCTGCTACGGCCAGAAGCTGCCCGTGACGCCGAATCTGGACCGTCTGGCCGCCGAGGGCACGCTCTTTGAGAACGCCTTCACCTGCCAGCCCGTGTGCGGCCCGGCCCGCGCCTGCCTGCAGACGGGCCTCTACGCCACCCAGCTGGGCTGCTTCCGCAACGATTACAAGCTCCCCCTGGGCATCGATACCCTGGCGCGGCGCTTCAACGCCGCGGGGTACCGCACCGCTTACATCGGCAAGTGGCACCTGGCCTCCCAGAATACCTTCGGCAACCCCGGCTCAGAGGAGGATTACACCACCAAGCCCGTGCCCGTGGAACGCCGCGGCGGCTATGAATACTGGCTCGCCGCCGACGTTCTGGAGTTCACCAGCCACGGCTACGACGGCTATATGTACGACGGAGACGGCAACAAGGTCGAGTTCACCGGCCACCGCGTGGACTGCATCGGCGATTTCACCGTGGATTACGTCCGCCAGGTCGCCCGCAGCCGCGAGGAGGGTGACGACCGTCCGTTCTTCCTCTTCGTCTCCCAGATCGACCCGCACCACCAGAACGACCACAATCGCTACGAAGGGCCGTTCGGCTCCAAGAAGCGCTTCGCCGATTACGAGGTGCCGGGCGATCTCATCGGCACGGGCGGAGACTGGCGCGAGAACTTCCCGGACTACCTGGGCAGCTGCAACGCCCTGGACCGCAATGTGCAAAAGCTCATGGACGCCCTGGAGGACCACGGCCTCAAGGACGACACCGTGCTCATCTACACCTCCGACCACGGCAGCCACTTCCGCACGCGCAACAAGGAATACAAGCGCTGCTGCGAAGACGCCGCGCTGCACGTGCCGATGATCGCCTGGGGCGGGGAGTTCCTCGGCCGCGGGCGCGTCCCGGAGTTGGTCAGCCTGCTGGATATCCCCTCCACCCTGCTGGATATCGGCGGCGTGCCCGTGCCGGAGACCTACCAGGGCCGCTCTCTCCTGCCCCTCGCGCAGGGCACCGCGCGCGATTGGCCGGAGGCCGTCTTCGCGCAGATCAGCGAGGCGGAGACCGGCCGCTGCGTCCGCACCAAGGATTTCAAGTATTCCGTCACCGCGCCGGAATTCCACTACAACGAGCCCGCCAGCGACGTCTATGTGGAGGACAAGTTCTACGTCTTGGCCGACGACCCCCACGAGCGCCGCAATCTTGTCACGGATCCCAAGTGGGCCGCCAAGCGCGCCGAGCTGCGGGAGATCCTCTACGCTTTCCTCGAGAAGGCCGGCGAGAAGCGCCCGCAGATCCTTCCCCATCCCTGAACCATGGCAGCACAGCGAAAGCGCCCGCCTCCTCCTGGGAGACGGGCGCTCCTCTTGTCCATAAAACGGGCGGGCCCATGCGGACCCGCCCGTTGTTTTGCTTTGCGGATTACTTATGCTCGACGAACACGATGTGGGGATTGGCGCCCTCGTACCA
>CACZOT010000145.1 GCA_902782795.1 uncultured Eubacteriales bacterium
AGCCGCTGTACCTGGAGATCCCCGAGAGCGAATCCATCCTGTTCGTGCTGCCCACGGCGCAGTTCGGGGCTGGGAGCGCCGCGCTCATCGAGGAGCGCCTCGCCCGGGCGGATATCTGCGCGGAGGTGCTGGTCAGCAACGTGTATACGGACATCTCTTCCTTCTCCTACGCCTACGCTTCCCTCCTGCGGCGCGGCAGGCCTCAGGCGGATTCCGCCGCGCGCTACGCCCGCGAGATGCTGGACGCCCTGGCCAACGCCCTGCAGTTCGACGGGAAGGGGCACATCCTCTTCACGCTCCAATCCCTGCGGGACCTGCTCACGGACGTCTCCGAGCCGCCAGAGGTGCTCTCCATCGCCTACGACGCCCTCGCGCTGGGGGAAAAGTGGCTCGAGGGAGACGCGGAGGCCGTCGCCCAGGCGTGCCGCCTGCGCACCAGCCTCTTTGGCCAGACGGGCGACGCCTGGAAGGCCGCGCAGGACGCCCTCACCGCCCTGAGCGACGCCATCCGCCGCGCTGAAGACCGGGGCGAGGACGGGGACAACGAGCGCATCGCGGCCGTCCGCGAATACATCGCCGCGCATTTCGCCGACCCGGAGCTCACCGTGCAGCGCATCGCCGAGCAGTTCGGGCTGAGCGTCTCCAACCTTTCTCATTATTTCAAGAAGCACACAGGCACGACCGTTTCCGATCTTCTCCAGGCCCATCGCATCGGCGCGGCCCAGCAGCTCCTGCGCGGCACGGACCTGAGCGTGGGCGAGATCGGCCTGCGCGCCGGCTACAGCCAGACCGCCACCTTTACGCGCGCCTTCAAGAAGGCCTGCGGCGTCTCGCCCCTGGCCTACCGAGAAGCGGGAGAGGGAGAGCGCACTTCCTGACCGCGCGCCCCCAAAATGCTTGTAATCCGGGAAAAAGCATTTTTTGAATTCAAAACCTTCTCCTTGCAAAAACGGCCTTTTGTGTTAAAATATGCTACAGAAGTTCGATTTTCACCGAGGGGAGGGGTATCCGCATGAGCGAGAGCGGCCTGAGAAAGCGGTCCCCCTGGAACCAATTTAAGAGGAGCGTCCGGCGCAACTGGGTGCTCTATCTGTTCATCCTGCCCACGTTCGTCTACCTGGTGATCTTCCACTACTGGCCCCTGTACGGCGTGCAGATCGCCTTCCGCAACTTCAAGCCCGCCAAGGGCATCTGGGGGAGCGATTGGGTCGGTCTCAAGCATTTCCGCAAGTTCCTGGGCTCCTACTACGTCAAGGACCTCTTCCGCAATACGATCGTATTGAGCGTGTACCAGCTCCTGGCCTCCTTCCCGTTCCCGATCTTGCTGGCCATCCTGCTGAATTACTGCGTATCCAACAAGCTGCGCAAGGTCACGCAGATGGTGACCTACGCGCCGTATTTCATCTCCACGGTCGTGTTGGTGGGCATGCTGATGGTCTTCCTTGCCAACGACGGCATCTTCAACCAGATCCTGGGAAAGCTAGGCCTCGGGCCCATCGCCTTCCTGTCCGACGCGGGCAAGTTCCGCCACATCTATGTCTGGTCGCACATCTGGCAGAGGACGGGCTACAACGCCGTCATCTACATCGCGGCGCTGGCGGGCGTGGATCCCTCGCTGCACGAAGCCGCCATTGTGGACGGCGCCAACAAGGCCCAGCGCGCCTGGCATATCGACATCCCCTCCATCCTGCCCACGGCCATCATCCTCCTGATCATGTCCACGGGCAATATCCTCTCCGTCGGGTTCGAGAAGGTCTACCTCATGCAGAACGACCTCAACCAGAACGTCTCGGAGATCATCTCCACCTACGTGTACAAGGTGGGCCTTTTGAACGCCCAGTACAGCCTTTCCACGGCCATCGGCCTGTTCAACAACATCATCAACGTGGCCATCCTGCTTACGGTGAACAAGATCGCCGATAAGCTCTCCGGCACGAGCCTTTTGTAAGGGAGGGGAGAGCATGCAGAATTCCGCCGTCATCAAAAAGACCCACTTCGATACCGTGTTCGACATCGTCACCACGGTGCTGCTGGTCCTGGCGCTGCTGATCGTGCTGTACCCGATGTACTTCGTGATCATCGCTTCCGTCTCGGACGCGACCTCCATCGCCTCCGGCAAGGTGATCCTCCTGCCCAGGAATATCTCCTTCGTCGGTTACCAGCGCATCTTCCAGGACGCGCGCATCTGGTCCGGCTACAAGAATTCCTTCATCTACACCATTTCCTCAGCCCTCATCGGTGTGACGCTGACCTCCATGGCCGGCTACGCCTTCTCCCGCGACGACCTTTACGGCCGCAGGGTGCTTCTGACGATCTACCTGTTCACCATGTACTTCGGCGGCGGCCTGGTGCCGACCTTCCTGGTGGTGAAATCCATCGGCCTGATGGGCTCGCCCCTGGCAGTGATCCTCATGGGCAGCGTCTCGGTCTACAATATCATCATCGCGCGCTCGTTCTTTACCAGCAATATCCCCAAAGAGCTCTACGAGGCGGCCTCCATCGACGGCTGCGGCAACGGGCGCTTCTTCATCCAGATCGTGGTGCCGCTTTCCAAAGCCATCCTCGCGGTGCTGGCGCTCTACTACGCCGTCGGCCAGTGGAACGGCTACTTCAACGCCCTGATCTACCTGAACAAAGAGGCCTACTTCCCGCTGCAGCTGGTGCTGCGTGAGATCCTCATCGGCGCGACGGGCACCATCTCCGCGGATATCACCGACGTGGACGCCATCCAGGAGATGCAGCGCATCGCCGCGACGATCAAGTACGGCGTCATCGTGGTGGCCTCCGTGCCGATGCTGGCGCTGTACCCCTTCGTGCAGAAGTACTTCGTCAAGGGCGTGATGATCGGCTCCGTCAAAGGATGATTGCAGGAACGATCCTGTCATCATATTTTTCACAAGGAGGTATCCCCCATGAGGAAATTCCTGGCTCTGCTCGCGGCCCTGTGTCTCGTCCTGGGCTGCACGGTCTCCGCGATGGCGGTCGACGTCGACCTGCCCATCCTCGAGGAGAAGGAAACCTTCACCTGGTACATCTCCAAGGAGAGCCTCAGCCAGAACACCTGGCCCGAGAAGGAATGCGTCATCTTCACCGAAGAGCAGACCAACGTCCATCTCGACTGCGTTGAGATCCCCTCCTCCGGCTGGACGGAAAAAGTCAATCTGGCCTTCGCGTCCGATACCCTGCCGGACGTCTTCATGGGCAGCGTGGACGTCGTCTCCAACTGCGACATGCTCGCTCCCATCGAGGAGATCATTGACGCGTGCGCTCCCAACATCCAGCAGATCTTCGCGGACCTGCCCGAGATGCGCGGCGCCCTGACCCTCCCCAACGGCCACATCTACTCCCTGCCCACGGGCGACGCCGACGTCAAGAACATGATCGACGGCGAGCTGTGGATCAACACCACCTGGCTGGAGAAGGTCAACAAGGAGATGCCCACCACCGTCGATGAGTTCGTGGACGTCCTCAAGGCCTTCCGCGACGGTGACCCGAACGGCAACGGCCTGGCCGACGAGATCCCGCTGCTGGCCACCGGAAGCCACTCCGCCGCCTACATCCGCCAGATCATGGGCCTGTTCGGCACGCTGGACAATTCCAACCACATCCGCGTCCAGGACGGCTCCGTCATCTTCACGCCCGCCGAGGACGGCTACTTCCAGGCTCTGCAGTTCCTCCACATGCTCTATGAGGAAGGCCTGCTCAACCAGGAGTACTTCACCGAAGACTATCAGCAGTTCCTCGCCAAGGGCCAGAACGAGACCTGCGTGGCCGGCGTCCTGCTCGAGTGGTACATCGACAACATCATGTTTGGACCGTATGTCGAGCAGTACGCTCCCATCGAGCCCTTCGAGGGCAGCCTGTGGAACAAGTCCGCGATGCCGCAGGGCACCCTCAACGGCTTCAGCATCACCACGGCCTGCTCCAACGTCGAGGCCATGGTCCGCTACTACGACTACTGCAACTC
Source organism: uncultured Eubacteriales bacterium (assembly GCA_902782795.1). Taxonomy (GTDB): domain Bacteria; phylum Bacillota; class Clostridia; order Christensenellales; family Aristaeellaceae; genus UBA1224. Next base: position 3,968 of record CACZOT010000145.1, read on the forward strand.
CTCCCTCGATATCCTGAACCTGTGGAACTACGGCCCGGAGAACGTCATCTGGCGCTATCTGGACAACGGCCTGTGGGAAGTCTTCACCGACAACGTGCCGGAAGGCTCCTCCTCCTCTCAGGTCCGCCGCACGCTGGGCGTCGGCCCGACCGCCCCGATGTACGCCTACTCTCGCTGGCGCGGCCCGCAGGCCGAGCAGTACGCCGGCCGCATCACCGCGAAGGTGGCCGCGAACGAGCTCTACCTCAAGCATACCCCGGCTGAGAACATGCCCAACGGCTTCGGCGATATCGACGAGACCACCGAGCGCAACCTCCTCCTCGTGGATATCGACCAGTACCTCGATCCGTTCTTCGCCTCCGCGGTCGTGGACGGCATCGACGAGGCCGGCTGGCAGCAGCACCTGAACGTCCTCTCCACCCTGGGCGTGGACGAGTACATCGGCTACTGGCAGACCTTCTACGAGCAACACACCTGATCTTCCTACGCATCCTGCGGGAAGGCCGCCAAGGCGGCCTTCCCGCCTTACGGTTCGGGCTCCCCGCGCGAGGAGAGCCGGGCCGCCATTCTTTTTTTCGCAGGAGGACGCATCGCATGTTGATCGATTCCCTCATCCAGGCCGCCCGCCCCAAGGTGCGCCACCGCATCTGGGTCATCTCCGATCTGCAGCAGGCCCTGCCCGAGCGAGCCACCCATTGCATGACCCGCGCCGTGGCAGATTTCCTCTCCCTGGATATGCCCGTGGAGCTGGTGAACTACCTCGGCGACAGCGTCGAGGGCGCGAACCTGGATTTCCTCATGGATATGACCGAGATGCAGATCCGCGAGATGGCCAAGGTGGACGCGCCGGTCTATTACATCCCCGGCAATCACGACTTCGATTATTACTGCTTCAACACCTACCGCGACCACAAGGACATCCCCATGACCATCCCCTTCATGGAGCGCGTGCGCGAGGTACCCCAGTGGCATGTGCCCGAGGACCTTACTCAGATGTTCTTCCTGCGGGATCTGGGCGATATCGCCCTGGGCTATTTCCCGGACCATTCCGCCCCGGACGGCAGATGGTTCACCACCCACGGCGAGGTGCGCGGCGACCCCGGGTTTTACCCCTACCGCCGGGACTATTACCGCGCCTGCATGGAGAAGATCGCCGCGGTGGGCAAGCCGGTGCTCACCTTCTCGCACTATTCCTTCCCCGGCGGCAACCGCGAGGCGCCGCTCTTCCGGCAGTTCCTTCCGCTGCCTGAGAACCTGCGCATGCATTTCTACGGCCACGCCCACATCGGCGACGCCAAGTGGGCCGGCAAGGATTGCCATCGCAAGATCAGCGCCGTGGACGACCACGCCATCATGCAGATCAACGTCGCCTCGCTGGAGAATTACCGCGGCACCGCAATCCGCAGCGTGATCATCGAGTGGTACGAGGATCACGAGATCGGCGTGCTCTTCCGCAACCATACCCTGCACTGCTGGGACGATTATCTCCTCGTGCGCGAGGGCGACGGGCAGCGCGCGCCGGAAATCGACTGACGCGCCGGGGGAAACGCGCCTGGGAGGTACCCTTGCCGCCGCTCGATTGGAAATAGAAACCCCAAGGGCTCCGGTATCCTGACGAAAGGATACCGGAGCCCTTGGGGTTTGGTGTCTTTGTCTGGATGAGGGATCACAAATCCGGGTGCCCCTCGGCGTCCCCGCGGTTAGACCCCGGCGCTGAGGGCCCGCTCGCAGAACTCGCTGAAGATGGAGTTGGCCCAGGCGAACCAGGGGCGGGTGAAGCGCGTGGGGTCGTCTTTGTGGACGCCCTCGTGCATGAGGCCGGTGCCCGCGTCCATGTTCTCAAGCATGGAAAGAAGCGCGGCGATCTCTTCCGGGTCTGTGGAGGTCAGCCCCTGCACGCACAGCGAGATCGGCCAGACGAGGTCCTTGGGCGTGTGTGGGCTGCCGATGCCGCGGGCGCAGGTCCCCTCGAAGAAGTAGGGGTTGGCGCGGCTCAGGACCATGCGGCGTGTGTTCTGGTAGACGGGGTCGGACGCGGGCACGCAGCCCAGGTAGGGCAGGCTGAGCAGGGAGGGGACGTTCGCGTCGTCCATGAAGAGGCAGTTGCCCAGGCCGTCCACCTCGTAGGCGTAGACGTCGCCGAAGTCCGGGTGCCGCACGACGGCATACTTCTCGAGGCCCGCGCGGATTTCGGCGCGCAGGGTGCGGATGCGCGCGAGGAAGGCCTCGTCGCCGTCCAGAGCGGAAACGATTTCATCCAGCTGGTCGAGAGAGCGCGCGGCGAAGAAATTCGCGGGGATGAGGTAGCCGTAGCGGCAGGCGTCGTCGCTGGGGCGGAAGCCGCTCCAGGTCATGCCGGTGAACCCCACCTTCGTGCCCTTGCCGCCGTTGGGGAGGGTATCCGAGGGCGGGCAATGGCCGCGCTCGAAGAAATAGGGCGAGGCCTCCTCATGGCGCTGCTCGGCGGTCCAGACCTCCACGATGCGCCGCGCCGCCCGGCGGAAAATCTCGTCGCACCAGCCCGTGCGCCCGGTCGCCTTCCAGAAGGCGTGCGCCAGGCGGATGGGGTAGCAGAGGGAGTCCACCTCGTACTTGTGTTCCCAGATCCAGCCTTCCTGTTCGGCGGTCCAGCTGGTGCGGTCCTGGAAGCCGTGGCGGCCGCTTGCCTCGCGGTTGAAGGCGTTGGCGTAGGGGTCGATTCCGATCATGCGGAACTGCCGCCGGATCAGCCCCTCGATGGTCTCGGCCAGCTCCGGGCAGGCGGAGGCGTGGGGCAGATAGTGGTACACCTGGGCGGAGGAATCCCGCAGCCACATGGCGGGGATATCCCCCGTGATCAGGAAGACCGTGCCGTCTGCGCGCTGCAGGGTGGTATCCCAGGTGCTGCGGAAGCACTGCCGGTACATCCGGGCGATCTTCGCGCGGCCCTTGGCCTCGAAGGCTTCGCATACGGGCCGGACCGCTTCGTCGAGCCAATCCATAACCATCTCTCCTTATGCGTTGTCGTCGGGGATATTGTACCCTCCCGAGGCAAGACGCGTCAAGGTGCGAAAAACAGTTGGCAGATCGGCGCGAGCGTGCTATAATACATAGCATGGAATATATATTTCCGAAAGGAGACTCCCGCCATGAAGAAGATCGACCTGAGCCTGGATTGGTACCGGAGGATCGGAGACAAACGCAACCATATGTTCTCGCCGCCCGCGCCGCAGGAGGGCAAAAAGCCCAAGCCCTTCGTCTTCGGGCCTTTCCGCAAGGAAGCCATCCCGGAGGACGCGGACAAGGTCCAGCTGCCTGACGATTTCATGATCTCCCTGGAGCGCACGCCTGACGCCCTCGGCGGCGGCAGCAACGCCTTCTTCCCGGGCGATATGGCCAAGTACTGGCGCGCCTTGGACGTGGACGAGAGCCTTCTTGGCAAAAAGCTCCTTCTGTGCCTGGACGGCTCCTATATGAACACGGAGGTACGCCTGAACGGCCTGGTCACGGAGCACCATCCCTACGGCTATACCCCCTGGCAGTTCGATATCACGCCCTTCGTACAGCCGGGCGAGAACATCATCCGCGTGGAGGTGCAGTCCCGCCAGCCTTCGACCCGCTGGTATTCCGGCGGCGGCATCTTCCGTGAAGTGACGCTGCTTGTGGGCGGCAAGGCTTACGTGAACCCGTGGGATCTTTTCGTCACTACGCCCGAGGTCGGCGCCAGCAGCAAGGTGCGCGTTGCCGCGGAGATCACGAGCGATTTCGAGAGCGAGGCCGAGGCGAAGGCGACGATTGTCCTCAGCGAAAAGGGCGGGAAAGAGGTCGCCCGCGCCGAAAAGGCCCTGCGCCTCGCGCCCGGCGCGAAGACGCCCCTTGAGGCGGAGCTGACCGTCGACGGCGCGAAGCTCTGGGACGTGGACAATCCGAACCTCTACGAGGCCACGGTGCGCGTCGAGGTCGGCGGCAGGGAAGAGGACGCGGAGACCACCACCTTCGGCATCCGCAAGATCGAGATCGACGCCAAGAACGGCTTCCGCCTCAACGGCAAAAAGATGAAGCTCTACGGCGGCTGCTGCCACCATGATAACGGCGCTCTGGGCGCGCGTTCCCTGCGCGCCGCGGAGGAGCGCAAGGTCCGCGCCATGAAGAGCGTGGGCTACAACGCCATCCGCACGGCCCACAACCCCGCCTCCAAGGTCCTCCTGGACGTGTGCGACGAGATGGGCATGCTCATCCTCGAGGAGACGTTCGATTGCTGGACCGAGGGCAAGAACATGCTCGACTATCACCTCTATTTCAACGATTGGTGGGAGCGCGACACCGCCGCCATGCTCCGCCGCGACCGCAACCACCCCTGCGTGTGGTGCTGGTCCATCGGCAACGAGATCATGGAGATCGGCAAGCCCTACGGAGTGAAGTACTCCCAGATGCAGGCGGACTGCATGCGCTCCATCGACCCGACCCGTCCGGTCATGAGCGCCCTCAACGGCATGGCGGCCATCACCTCGGACGAGGCCAGCTGCGACGTGGACCACTTCGGCAACGACGAGTTCGATCTGCGCGTGGGCCGCGACCACTATCCGGCCGCCGTCGTCAAGGGAGAATCCGACCCCTGGGGCGACCGCACCGCCTCCGCGGCCGCCGTGTTCGACGTGGTCGGCCAGAACTACATGCACCGCCGTCTCGCGCACGACGGCGCGAAGTTCCCGGACCGCGTCATCGCCACGACCGAATCCAAGCCCACCGATACCTACGACGCCTGGAACGTCGTCTGGCAGAACGAGCACGTCATCGGCGATTTCGTCTGGACGGCCTTCGACAACCTCGGCGAGGCGGGCATGGGCCAGATCCTCAAGCCGGAGACGAACGGCGTCGCGCCGCGCGCGGGCTGGCCGTGGCTCAACTGCCTCCAGGGCGATTTCGATCTCACCTTCGAGCGCAAGCCGCAGTCCTACTACCGCGCCCTCGTCTGGGGCGTGGACAAGGGCACGCACCTCTATTCCAACCCGCCCGAGTGGGGCACCGGACGTCCCTGGGGCAACGGCTGGGGCTGGGAACCCGTGGTCCCCTGCTGGAACTGGGATGAGAGCTGGCTGGGCGATCCCTGCCGCGTCGTGGCCTATACCGTCGGCGACGAGGCTGAGTTCCGCCTCAACGGGGAAGTGATCTCCCGCGTGCCGGTGCAGCGCTACTGCGCCGAGGCTGTCGTGCCGTACGCGCCGGGCAAGCTGGAAGTCATCGCCTTCGAGAAGGGCAAAGAGGTCGGCCGCGACTGCCTGGAGACAGTGGGCGACGCCGCCCGCATCGAGCTCGAGGCCGATCAGGAGGCCATCGCCGCAGACGGATTCGATCTGAGCTATGTGAAGATCACCCTTGTGGACGCCGAAGGCCGCCGCGTCTATCACCAGACGTATGATATCAACGTCACCGTCGCCGGCGCGGGCGTCCTGGAGGGCCTCGGCTCCGGCAACCCCTGCACGGACGAGAACTTCAACACCGGCCGCCGCAAGACCTTCAAGGGCATGCTCAAGGCCATCGTCCGCTCCAACGGCGAAAAGGGCGCGATCCAGCTCACCGCCGCGGTGAAGGGTCTGCCCTCGAGCACCATCACCCTCAAGGCTGAGTAACGGCCATCCAAAGGAAAACCTTGCTGCCAGGCCCCGGGATCCCGCGCGACAGATCCCGGGGCCTGCGCTTTATTCGCAGAGGAGCGTGAACGCGGGCGGATGGCCAGCGCAATCCCCTCTTGACATTTTTGCGAAAAAGGGTATTGTTTTGGTATACACTCAAGCAGGACGGGAGCTGAACGATATGTCCATTTTCGACGAACTCTTCGGTGCCTTCAGCGGGAGCGACGCGAGCGATTTCACGCCTCCGACCACCCTCTGCCCCGGCGATTGTCCCCTGGGCCCCGGCGCGTGCGGCCAGTGCCGTCCCTATAAGGAAAAGCTCAAGGAAGCGCTCTACAACGTGGACCATCTGGACGCCTTCCTCGCACGCTACGAGGTCACCGGAGGCCAATCCACCGGCGCGACCACCTGCCCGCACTGCGGCGCGCCCAGCGAGAATCCCTTCGTCTGCGAATACTGCGGCATGCAGATCCGCGAAGACGACGGCAAGATCCGCGTCGCCAGCGCCAACGATATCCCCGATCCCATCCTCGAGGCGCAGAACATCATCTTCGAGCGCCACAGCGCCATCGTCGGCCGCGCGGAGGAGACCGCGGGCGCGGGAGATCTGCTCTCCAGCCTGTTGGATCTGCTCGGCGGCGCGATGGATACCTCCGACGGCCTGGGCAAGCGCATGACCAAGGAGGAGATCGCCGAGGCGGCGAAGTCTTACGGCGTGTCCGTCAGCGCCTACCTGAATGGCTTGGACAACGGCAAATACCTCACCTGGGAGGAGAAGAAGCGCTCCTCCGCCAGCGGATTCGGCGCGGGCGGCATGCTCGGCGCGGGCCTGGGCGGTGCGGCGCTTGGGTCGCTTCTGCGGGGCAACGAGGGCGTTTCGGGCATGTGGCAGCAGGGGACGCAGCGACGTCCCGAGCCGCCGCGCGCGCCCTGGGAGGGCATGTTCACCCAGCAGCCGACCCAGCCCAGGCGCACCAGGACCGTCCAGCCGCAGCAGCCGCGCAGGGAGGAACCGCTCCGCCAGCCGACGCAGCAGGTGCGCCGGGAGGAACCGCTACGCCAGCCGACGCAGCGGGCGCGTCGCGAGGAACCGCTCCGCCAGCCGACGCAGCAGGCTCGCCGCGAGGAACCGCTACGCCAGCCGACGCAGCAGCCGCGCCGGGAAGCGCCTCTGCGCCAGCCGCAGCAAGCCAACCGCATCTCGGCGGAACCGCGCGTAGAAAAGCA
>CACZOT010000146.1 GCA_902782795.1 uncultured Eubacteriales bacterium
GCTCTCCTGCCGGGATCTCCCGGGCCTGCAGGCTTTCTGCTATGAGGAACAGACCCGCGCCGTGCCGGCCCCTCCCTCCGAAGATCCCGCGGACGGCGTGGAGATCCGCCTTTTGTGCCGCGGCATCCAGCCCATCGAGGTGGAGGAGCAGGAATACACCATGCAGGGCGGAGACGTCCTCGTGCTCCAGCGCGGCGCGTCTTTTTCCACGCTCCACCGCCTGCGGTACCGCAGCGCCTGCTATACGCTCCGCCTGGACGCGCCCGCCCTGGAGCGGGGCGGCTCCCTTCTGGGGATGGACGCGGCGCTGTCGGCCGGGGCCCTGCGCGCGATTGAGGGCCTGCGGGACCATTGCTACCGCGCGCCGGAGGAACTGTGCGCGCTGCTCTCAGGCGCGTTCGAGGATCTCTCCTCCGGGCTGGAGGAGAGCGCCCTGCGGGGCAAAGCGCGGCTGATGTGCTTCCTTTGCTCGCTCCCGCTCTCCTTGCTTAAGCACGAGCCGCGCCGCTACAGCGAGGCGGTCCGCCGGGCCATGGATTATATCAACGATTCTCCCGCCTCCTGCGGGTCTCTGGAGGAGATCGCGGCGTTCGCGGGGGTAAGCCTGGCGCACTTCAAAGCCGCCTTCACGCGCGAGGTCGGCGTGACGCCCCTGTATTACGTGAACTGGCGCCGGGTGGCAACGGCCAAGCGCCTTCTCGCCCAGGGGTATTCGATCACGGACGTCTCCATGCGCCTGGGGTTCAACACCTCGGCGTACTTTTCCACGGTGTTCCGCAATTTCACCTCCCGCACGCCGATGCAGTACCGCGTCATGGTGGAGGAGGAGCTCAAGAAACAGCGGCACATCTACAACGGCTGAAAACAGACGGCGAAATGCCCCCGGGCGTCCGAGCGGACGTCCGGGGGCATTTTTTTCGCGGTCAGCGCTTTTTCGGGCTGGGGGAGGCGACGGCAGCGTAGAAGGCCAGCAGGGCCGCGCTGATCAGCAGGCCGCCGAGGATATCGCTGAGCCAGTGCACGCCGGAGAGCAGCCGCCCCACGACGGTAGCGACCAGCACCGCGGCGCAGGCGGCCTGGAGGACCCGGCGCAGGCCAGCGTTCCTGACGGTATGGCCGAGGACCATGGCGGCGCTGCCCATCACGACGCAGGTGATCATGGTGTGCGTGGAGGGGAAGGAGGGCTCGGGGTGGAGGTCTCCGGGCATGACGACAGGGCGGTAGTTGATCACGACCACCTCGAAGAGGGCGTAGAGCGCGACCACCGCGGCGTATAGCCCGGCGAGGGCGAGGATGCGCCGATCCACCTTGCGCAGGCTGCGGCGGCGCAGGCACTGGCCCAGGCCGACCAGGGCGAATACCCCCGCGACGAGGATGGCCAGATATCCCAGCAGCTGGGTGATCCGGTACCAGGTCATATTCAGGCCGATGGCGCCGGCCACGGCTCCGTTCAGGCGGGCGAAGCCCACGCTCGTGCCCTCCGGGCCGATGGGCGCGACGTCCACCGTGCGCACGGCCAGCAGGAACAGTATCGCCAGGAGCCCGAGCACCTCCGCGAGGAGGTAGCGATCCCGTTTGCGCATTTCGATCATCCTTTCTTGCGGGCGGAGCAGAGCTCACGCCCCGCCGATTGTACTATATGCGCTCCCGGCTTGTCAATGCGCGGGCGGCGATGGTATACTGTGGGACGAGAGGGGGCGGGAGCAATGGCGGAGATCATCGCGCTGTGCGGGAAGATCTGCTGTGGGAAGACCACCTGCGCCAGGAGATTATGCCGGGAAAAGCGGGCGGCGCTCCTTTCCATGGACGAAGTGATGCTGGCCCTGTTCCCGCCGTATCTGGGCGACCGGCATGAGGAGATCGCCGCGCGGGTGCGGGCGATGCTGCTGGCCAAGGCGGAGGAGCTTGTCGGAGTGGGCGTGAACGTGGTGCTGGATTGGGGCTTCTGGAGCCGCGCCGGGCGGGACGACCTGCGCGCCTTCTGCCGGGAGCGGGGCATCCCCTGCCAGTTCCGCTATTTGCATATCGACGAGACGACCTGGCGGGAGCGCGTCGCCGCGCGCAACCGGGCCGTGGAGGCGGGGGAGACGGCCGCGTATTTGGTGGACGCGAACCTCGCGGCCAAGTGCGCGGCCGCTTTCGAGCCGCCCGCCGCCGACGAGACGGATGTCGTGGAGGTTTGCGACTGAGGGGGAGACGCGCTTTGGGGGAATGATCCCCCCCTGGCCCCTTCATTTGGGAGGATTTCCATAACAAGAGGCTCCGGTATCCTGGCGAAAGGATACCGGAGCCCGTTTCATATGGGAAGGAACCTTTTGCGCCTTTTCCGGGGCCCAGGGGCGGAGCCGCTGGCGTGCCTTTTCTCCCGGGTTACAGAGAAAGCAGGAATTCCGCGGAGGCGGCGAGATCCTCGCGGATATCGCCGAGGCTGTTGTCCTGATCGACGATCTGCCCGAGTCCGCGCGCGGCGGCGAAACCATAGGCGACGCGCGGATCGACGATGCCGCGGCCCAGGGCGACGTTGGCGGGGATGGGATCGTCCGTCAGAGCGGCGAGGTCCTTGTGGTGGATGGAGCGGACGAAGGGGGCGTTGCGTTCGAGGAAGGCTGCGACGTCCTCGCCGCCCACGGCGACCCAGCCGGTATCCACCTGCGCGCCGAGATGTCCCTCGCAGGCGCGCAGGATGTACTCGTAGGCGCTCAGCCCGTCGATCTTCGCGGCGATCTCCGCCGCGTTGTTGTGGAGCCAGAGCGCGAGGCCCTCCTTCTCCAGGGCGAGGGCGGTCTCGAGGCAGTGGCGGGCAAAGCGATCGACCGCCTCGCGCTCGATCGCGCCGCGCCAGCCCACCACGAAGCGGCGGAAGCCGTGTTCGTGGGCGACGGCGGCCATGGCGGGCACGGCCTCCCAGAAAGCTGCCGCGAAGACGTGACAGGAATCCACGCCAAGGCCCTTGTCCGCGGCGCGGGAGACATGCGCGGCCAGCTCCGCCTGCGGCCAGGCGAAGGGCAGAGCCATCTCGCCGAGGCCCACGCAGGGCTCGACCTGGGTGTACCCCGCCGCGGCGAGGGCGGAGAGGAAGGCGTCGGGATCCTGATGATAGAGTTTCATGCTGCCGAACAGCTGCGCGCCGAGTTGCATTGCGTTCGCCTCCCTCAGTATTCGATATCCAGCCATTTGCCCTCGCGGGCGGACTGCATGGCCTTTTCAATGACGGCGAGGGTGTTGTGGCCGTCGATGCCGGTGACAATGGGCTTGCGTCCCTCGAGGATGGCGGCGACGAACTCGTCGATGACGCCGCTCTTGAGCTGGTTGGTGTTGGTGCTGATGGCGCCCACGGAGTACTTGATGTGGGAGCCGTCGCGCATCTCGAGGACGATATCGTCCGCGTAATCGCCGAAGATCTTCATGACGCCCTTGTCGCCGTAGATGATGGTGGAGTTGTCCTCGTCGCCGTAATTGGTCCAGGAGAAGTGCATGATGCCCGGCATGCCGCTGTGCATATGGAACTGGCAGACGGCGTTGTCCTCGAGCTCGATGAGGCTGCCGTCCTCGTAGCGCTTGTCCAGAGTCATCATGGTGGCGAAGACGTCCTTGATCTCGTCGTCGGTGAGGAAGCGGATCAGGTCGATCTTGTGCGCGCCGAGATCGCCCATGACGCCGAAGTTGGCCTTGTCCTTGCGGAAGAACCAGGTGGAGGAGCCACGGTCGATGGACCAGGATTCCGGGCCTGCGTGCTTGAAGTTGCACTGGTAGAAGAGGAGCTTGCCGATGGCGCCGTCCTGGATGAGCTCATGGGCCTTCAGGTGGGCTTTGATGAGGCGCTGGTTGTGGCCGAGCATGAGGATCTTGCCGGATTCCTTCTCCGCGGCGAGCATGCGGCGCGTCTCCTCAAGGGAGAGGGCCATGGGCTTTTCGCACAGGGCGTGTTTCCCGGCGCGCAGGGCGGTGATGGTGGCCTCGGCGTGGGTGTAGTTGGGCGTGCAGACGGAGATGGCGTCGATGGACGGATCCGAGACCATCTCCTCCAGGGAGGCGTAGGGCTTCGCGCCGTACTGCTCGCACAATTCTTCCATGCGGTCGGTGTTGAAATCGAAAATGCCGGCGATCTCGGCGTTGGGGTTGGCCGCGTACTCAGGCAGATGCCTCCGCTGGGCGATGGCGCCGCCGCCCACCACGCCGACGCGAACGATGCGCTTTTCCTTTTTCATAGCAATTCCTCCTCGTCATAGATGCGGATGACGGTCTCTTTCCTCGCGCTGCGGACGGCGACGGTGCCGCGGTCCGCGTAAACGGTGTCGATCATGCGCGCCTCGGCGGGCCGCTCCGGGTCGGCTCGGCGCGCCTCGATGAGCTCCATCACACAGGGGCCGATGGAGCCCATGAACAGCCCCACGGAATTCAGGGCCGGGGAGAGAGATTGGGAGAGCACGTCGTCGTAGCCCACCAGCGACAGGTCCTCCGGCACGCGCAGGCCCTTCTGGTAGGCGGCCTGCAGAACGCCCGCAGCCAGGGTGTCCGCCGTGCAGAAGACGGCCGTGGGCGGCTCCGGAAGGGAGAGAAGATCGGCCCCGGCGATGCGCCCGTACTGGGTGTCGTAGCCGGGCGTGAGGCGGATGAGGCGCTCGTCCACGCCCAGGCCCATGGATTCGAGACCCTCGCGGTAGCCGGCGTAGCGGCGCTTCTCCACATCCAGCGCCGGGCGTGGCGCCACGAGCGCCACGCGCTTGTGGCCGCTGCGGACGATGCGCTGCACGGCGTCGCGGGAGCCCTCGAGATCCCGCACGACGAGGCTGTCCACGCCCATTTCCAGGTAACCGCGCTCCACGGCCACCACGGGGATGGCGGCGGCGCGGAGCTTGGCGAACATCTCGCCGGTGATGGAGGTGTTGGAGATGATGGCCAGGCCGTCCACGTGCAGGCCGATGAAGCTGTCGATGAGATGGCCCTCCATGCCCTGGCCGGGCTGGGCCTCCATGGTGAGCAGCTCGTAGCCCGCGGCGCGCGCGGCGCGGATGATGGAATCGTTGATGCGGTAGTACAGGCCGTTGGCGCTCTGCAGCACCAGGCTGCCAATGATGCCCGAGCGGCTGCTCTTCAGGGCGCGGGCGCTCTGGTTGGGCACGTAGCCAAGCCGCTCGATAGCCTGCTCGACCCGCTCGCGAACCTCGCGCGAGACGTACCCGCTGTTGTGGATGACCCGCCCGACCGTCGAGACAGAGGCCCCGGCCGCCCGGGCGATGTCGTTCATCGTCACGCTCATGGGGGAGATCCCTCCTGTATGGTAACGTTACCATGTGCTGAAATGATTATATGGCAACGTTACCATATTGTCAAGGCTTTTTTCAGAAAAAGGAGATCTGCCCGTCGGCCCAGCGCTCCTGTTTGGCATCGTGGAGGACGTCGCCGGGCAGCGGGCCGCCGGAGAGGAAGGGAGAGAGGGGATCGTGCGCGCGGAAGTTGCGGCGCACGGCGGCAGCGTCGCAGTTGGCGTAGCAATAGCGGCACAGATGCGGGCAGGTGTCGTAGGCGCCGATATCCGCGCCGAGCAGGCAGGCGCAAGCCTCCCGCGCGGGCTTTCTCGCCGGGACGCGCAGCCGCATGCCCAGGGCGCGCTCGAAGGTCTCTTTGGTCATGCAGCCGGAACAGTCGATGCCAAAGCGCGCCAGGTCGTCGCCCTCAGCGCAGGCCTTGATGACGAGGCGGTTCGCCTTTCCGATGGCGGCGAAGGCCTCGCCGATCCGCGCGCGCTCCTCGGGCCGCACGGCGCGTGCCTCGGGAAAATTGCGCCGCACCTTGGCGTAGAGGTCGATAAAACTGATGACGCATTCGGGCGTGTAGCCGGAAAGCGTCTCCGCCATGCGGGAGAAGGTCTCGAGGTGCCAGTCCACGGGATGGGCCTCGTCGATGAGGATGGGGTCGTAGCGCCAGGCCACGCGGTGCGCGCCGAGGGCGTCCGAGAGGCGGCGGAAGGTATTCATCACCCGTTCCTTGGGCGGTACGCGCGGCTCGATGTCCGCTTCGTAAGGCGTGATGGTCACGGACCAGTGCTGCCCGAAGGGCGAAAGCGCGCCGAGATGGGGGAGCATCGGCGCGGGGTTCTTCGTGCAGAAGCCGATCAGGTCCACCACGTCGGGCGAGAGGCGGTAGCGCGTCACGGAGCTGGGGTCATACGGGTTGCGCACGAGCACGAACCCCTCGCGCAGGCGGTTCAGGAACCATTCGGAGTAAAACGCGGGGATGTCCGTGCGGCTGCCGGTCTGGATGATCATGCGCCCGCCTCCTTTCGCTTCCATTATAATGGAGCGGACAGCCCCGGGCAAGCGGAAAGAGCCGGTTTCGCCCTTGCGCCCCGGGGAAAAAACCGCTATACTATGTTCCAAACCGGAAGGGAGGGACGGCGGCGTGCTCGTAACGGCGATCCAGAAGTATTCCATCCACGACGGCGACGGCACCCGCACCACCCTCTTTTTCAAGGGATGCCCGCTGCGCTGCGCCTGGTGCCACAACCCGGAGACGCAGCTCTTCCCGCCGGAACTCCTCGCGGACAGGGAAAAGTGCCTGGGCTGCGGGGCCTGCGCGGAGGCCTGCCCGCGCGGCGCGGTCGCCGTCCGGGAGGGCGCGGCGCACACCGACCGCGCGAAATGCGTCGCCTGCGGCGCGTGCGTCGAGGTCTGCCCGGCGAACATCCGCCAGATCGCGGGCGAGGAAAAGACGCCAGAGGAGCTTTTGCGCGAATGCCTCAAGGACCGGCGCTTCTATGAAAACACCGGCGGCGGCGTGACCTTTTCCGGCGGCGAGGCCCTGGCCGGGGATATCGACGGCCTCGAGCGCCTGGCGCGCCTGCTGCGGCGGGAGGAGATCCCCCTGGCCGTGGACACCTGCGGCCACGTGCCCTGGGAGCGCTTCGAGCGCATGCTGCCCTTCCGGCCGCTGTTTCTCTACGATCTCAAACTCGCCAGCCCGGAAAAGCACCGGCGCTGGACGGGCGTGGATGGGAGCCTCATCCGCGGGAACCTTTGCCGTCTCGCGGAGGCGGGCGCCGTGATCGACCTGCGCGTGCCCACGATCGGCGGCGTGAACGCGGACGATGAGGAGATATCCGCCATGGCGCGCTTCCTGCGCGAGGCGGGCGTGCGCCCGCGGCGGGTGCACCTGCTCCCGTACCATGGCGCGGGCGCGTCCAAATACGCGCGCCTGGGCCGCCCCTACGGCGGCGCGGTCTTTTTCCGCCCGGACGAAGCCACCCTGGAGCGCCTCGCCGAAATCTTCCGCCAAAGCGGCTTTCCCGACACCCGGATAGGAGGATAGACCAATGCCCGAACAAAGAGGAATGAACGAGCGCGTCCGGCGCCTGCGGACGCTCAGCCTGGAGACGCAGCCCCATATCGACCTGGAGCGCGCCATCAGCGAAACGAAGACCTATGCCAAGTACGAGGGCGCTCTCTCCCTGCCGGAGCTGCGCGCCGAGGTCCTTTACGAGTATTTCGCGGCGAAGACGCTCTACATCGGCGAGGGCGAGCTCATCGTGGGCGAGAAGGGCTCCGGCCCCCAGGCCGCGCCGACCTTCCCGGAGCTGTGCTGCCACACCCTCGAGGACATGCGCGTCATGAACGAGCGGGAGCTCATCAATTTTACCGTGCGCCCGGAGGACTTCGCCGCGCAGGAAAAGGAGATCATCCCCTACTGGAAGGACCGCTGCGTGCGCGAGAAGATCCTCGCGGCCATGACGGACGAGTGGCGCGATTGCTACGCCGCCGGCATGTTCACGGAGTTCATGGAGCAGCGCGGCCCGGGCCACACCTGCGGCGGGGACGTGTACTTCCGCAAAGGGTTCCTGGAGCTGAAGGCTGAGGCGGACGCCGCCCGCGAGGCGCTGGATTACCTCTCCGACCCGGACGCCTACGCAAAGGCGGCCGAGCTGCGCGGCATGGCCCGCGCCTGCGAGGCCGTGATGCTGCTGGGCGCGCGCTACGCCGAGTACGCTGAGTCCCTCGCCGCGCGGGAGAGCGACGAAACACGCCGCGCGGAGCTTTTGCAGATCGCGCAGAACTGCCGCGTCGTGCCCGCCCACGCGCCGGAGACCTACTGGCAGGCCATCCAGATGTACTGGTTCACCCATCTGGGGGTCACCACGGAACTGAATCCCTGGGACGCCTTCAGCCCGGGCAGACTCGACCAGCACCTCAA
>CACZOT010000147.1 GCA_902782795.1 uncultured Eubacteriales bacterium
CCTTGCGGCGCGGCCCTCCCGCGCCCTGCGCCCGCGCTTGAATCGTACGCGGGTTGCGAGGCCTTGGCACCCGCGAGACCGTGTCGTTCCGTTCCTCTCGATTTCTCGTTTCAGGCCTGCCTGCGTCACAGGTCTGCGGCGTCTGCGTTCATATTCCCGCTGCGCTTCGGTGCTCCGCCTGGGGGAGCGCGAGGGGGCTTTGCCCCCTCGCCCGGGCTCACGGTTGTCGCAATCCTGCCCAGAAGGCAGGATTGCGACAACCGTGAGCGCACGCCGCCCGCAGGCGGCGTCTCCCTTCCCGCCGCGCAGAACCCGACCAGGCCTCAAGGGGTGCAGGGGCACGGCTGGCGGCCAAAGGCCGCCAGCGCCCCTGCCTTCGCGTCCCCCGCTCCCTACAACACTACTGACGCTCGACCCGTGCCTCCTGTTCCCTGTCTTAGAATGCCCCGGGGAGATGCTTCACACCCTCGGGCGAAACCAAAACGGCATCGAAGCGCACCGGCTGCTGAGTGCCGCCATGTTCCTTCAGGTAGACGGTCGCGGCACGGCGCACGCGCAGGATCTTCCCCTTGGTGATGGCCTCGCCCGGCGCGCCGTAGCGCTCGCCGGATCTGGCCTTGACTTCCACGAAGACGATCCGCCCGTCCATACGCACGATGAGATCGATCTCTCCCCCTGCGGCCTTGTAGTTGCGCTCCAGCACCTCGGCGCCGCGCTCCGTCAGATACATCTCCGCCATATGCTCCCCGCCCGCGCCGCTGAGGCGCCCGGTCATCATACCCGGCCTCCGAGGATATTCCCCAGGAACGAGCGGCGATGCTCAGGGCAGGGGCCAAACGCGCGGATCGCGGCGATATGCTCGGCGGTGCCGTACCCCTTGTGCTTCGCGAAGCCGTACTGGGGATACTTTTCGTCCAGCTCGCGCATATAGCGGTCCCTGGTGACCTTGGCCAGGATGGACGCCGCTGCGATGGAATAGCTCTTGGCGTCGCCCTTGATGATGCTGCGGCTCTCGCCGGGGAGGGAAAGCCCCGTTACCGCGTCGATCAGGAACACGCACCCCGCGGCCCCGGAGGCGGCTTCCTCCATGGCCTTCCTGGTGGCCTCGAGGATGTTGATCCTGTCGATCTCCTCCGGCCCGATCATCACCACGCGCGCGTAGAGCGCGGTCTCCATAATGCGCTCGAAGATCTCCTCTCGCCGCTTCTCGCTGAGTTTTTTGGAATCGTCCACGCCCAGGACCGGCATGTCTTCCGGCATCACGGCGCAGCCCGCGGCCACCGGTCCGGCGAGGGGCCCGCGGCCCGCTTCGTCGATGCCGGCCGCCCGCAAGCCACCGGCCCAGATCTCGCGCTCAAATTCGGTCATGCGCTGATATTTTGCCTCCGCGCTCTCCCGTGCCATACCCGTTCTCCTTTTTTACGGCGTTTCCAGCGTGACTCGTCCGATCTTCCCGGCGCGGAACTCGTCCAGCACCAGGGCGGCGGCGCGGTCGGTGTCGAACCGACCCCCGGAAAGGAGCCAGCCCCGCCCCTTGCAGGCGGCCTCGAGCAGCTCCGGGCCGCTCATGCCCCCCATGTCGTCCGGCAGCTTGTAGCGCGCGCGCAGGGCCTCGGGCAGAAGACGAGCGAGCGTCTCCAGAAGATCGCAGGCCAGGCCCTCGGTGTCGAGCACCTCGTCCTTAACAGAGCCAATGAAGGCCAGCGTGCGCGCCTGGCTTTGATCGGCAAGCTTGGGCCAGAGCATGCCGGGCGTGTCTAGCAGTTCCAGGTACGGGCCGATCTTCACCCACTGGCTGGAGCGCGTGACGCCGGGGCGGTCTCCCGCCTTGGCGATGCCGGACCCCCTCAGCCGGTTGATGAACGTGGATTTGCCCACGTTCGGGATGCCGACCACCATCACGCGCGCGGTCTTCATGGCGCCGCGCGCCTTCATGCGCTCGACGGCGGGACGCGCCGCCTTCTCGATCAGGGCGAACATCTCCTTGCGGCCGCCCCCTCCCACCGCCTGGAAGCGCACGGCAGGCGTGCCCTCCTCGCGGAAGCGCTCCACCCATTTTTTCGTGGCGGCGTCATCGGCCAGGTCGGATTTGTTCAGGGCCAGGAACCGCGATTTGTTGCGGCAGAGCGCGTCCAGGTCCGGATTGCGCGTCGCCATAGGAGCGCGAGCGTCGCACAGCTCCACGACCGCGTCCACGGCGCGCAGCTGCTCCTCCAACATACGCCTCGTTTTCGCCATGTGGCCGGGATACCAGTTGATGTCCGGCATGGGACCGCCTCCTTCTTTCCTTCCTGTGCCGCCGCTTCGGAAACGGGGGGATTGCGCGGCCTGCGGGCCGCCGCCTTGGCGCGAGAGCGCCTCGCCTTTCGGCTCGCCGCTCTCGCGCTATAGCCCGCGCATGGATCCTTAGTCTATCCCGCTGGTCCATCGCCCGCGAGACCGGATCTCTCTTC
>CACZOT010000148.1 GCA_902782795.1 uncultured Eubacteriales bacterium
CCTGGTCAACACCGGCTGGAACGGCACCGGCAAGCGCATCTCCATCAAGGACACCCGCGGCATCATCGACGCCATCCTGAACGGCGACATCAAGACCGCGCCCACCAAAACCATCCCGTACTTCAACTTCGAGGTGCCGACCGCTCTGCCGGGCGTCGACTCCAAGATCCTCGACCCGCGTGACACCTACGCCGATCCCACCGAGTGGGAGAACAAGGCGAAGGACCTCGCCGGCCGCTTCATCAAGAACTTCGCCAAGTACGAAGGCAACGAAGCCGGCAAGGCGCTGGTGTCCGCCGGCCCGCAGCTGTAAGCCAACGCTTCGATCGGGTGCGACGAAAGTCGCACCCGATTTTCGTATCCGCCAAACACGGCGCGTGAACTCCCTTGGCGGCGAGCGCGGAGGGCAGCCTCCCCGCAGCCCCGGAGAAGAAAGGAAGACCCGAAATGCACAAACTGACCGTCGTCGGCCTGGGCTTTACCGAAGACGCCCTCACCCTGGGGGCCATCCGCGCCATGCGCGAGGCCGGACGGGTGATCCTGCGCACGGAAAAAAGCGCCGCCGCGGAGTTTCTGCGGCGTGAGGGCGTCGCCTTCGAGACGCTGGACGCCCTCTACGAGCAGGCGGAGGATTTCGCCGAGCTCAACCGTCTCTGCGCCGAGGCCGTCGCCCGGGCGGCGGAGGAGGCCGACACCGCCTACGGCGTGTTCGATCTGCGGGACGCCTCCGTGGCTGGGCTGCTCGGGCTGCGGCCGGACGCCGCGCTCGTGGCTGGGCCGGAGGGGGAAGGGGCCCTCTTCGCCTTCGCGGGCGACGACGCCATGCTCCTCAACGCCTCGGATTGGGCCGATTTCCGCCTCGACGCCTGGCACGGCGCGCTGCTGCGCGAGGTCGACACGCGCGAACTGGCCGGCGAATGCAAGCTCGCCCTCATGGACTGCTACCCCGAGGAGAGCTCCGTCACCGCGCTTTTGCCCGACGGGACGCTGCGCAAAATGCCCCTGTGCGAGATCGACCGCCTGCCCGCGGCCGCCTACGACCACCGCCTCTCCTTCGCCGTGCCCGCCGAGCGGGACGTCACCAAGCTGCGGCGCTTCGGGGCCACGCAGCTGGTGGAGATCATCCGCCGCCTGCGCGCGCCGGGCGGCTGCCCGTGGGACCGCGAGCAGACGCACGCCTCCATCCGGCAGGACCTCCTGGAGGAGGCATACGAGGCCGCCGAGGCCATCGACCGCGCGGACGAGGCCGATATGACCGAGGAGCTGGGCGACGTGCTGCTGCAAGTCGTCTTCCACGCCGTCATCGGCGAGGAGCACAGCGAGTTCAACTTCACCGATATCACAAGCGGCGTCTGCGAGAAGATGGTGCGCCGCCATCCCCACGTTTTCGGAGAGATGCGCGCCGACACCGCGGAGGACGTGCTCGACCTCTGGCAGAAGGTGAAGATGGTCGAAAAGCGGCAGGCGACCCAGGCCGACAGCATGAAGAGCGTCGCCCGCGCCCTGCCTGCCCTCACCCGAGCCCGCAAGGTCGCCAAGCGCGCCGCCGCCGTGCGTTTTTGCGCGCCGGACGCAAAGGGATCGCTCGCCCACGTGCGCAGCGAGATCGACGAGCTCGAGGCCGAGGAGATCGGCAGCGAGAAAGCCATGGGCGAACTGGGAGACCTCCTCTTCGCCATCGCCGACGCGGCCGTGCAGTACAAGGTGGACGCCGAGCAGGCCCTCGAGCGGGCAACGGACAAGTTCATCCGCCGCTTCGCCGCCATGGAGGAGAAGATCCTCGCCAGCGGTCGCGCCTTCGAGGAAATGACCCTCGCCGAGATGGACGCCGTCTGGGACGAGGTCAAGCGGGAAGAGCGCGCCGCGGGGGAGTGAACCGCCGAACCCAAAAAGCCGCGGAATGCCCGCGTTTATTACAGATTTGCTAAATTTTCCGATTTCGCGGAAAAACCACGCATACTGTGGTATACTAGTACATAGAACGGCGCGCGTGCGCCGGGAACATGGGAATCCGGGCCGCCGATGCGGCAAGATCATACGGATCGACCAAATCAATACGTACAGGGAGGAATTTACAATGAATAAGGCTACTCTCGTCGCTCAGATCTCCGAAAAGGCGGGCCTGACCCGCAAGCAGGCCGCCGAGGCTCTCGAAGCCTTCGTCAGCACCGTGACCGAAGAGCTCGCCAAGGGCGAGAAGGTCCAGGTCGTCGGCTTCGGCACCTTCGAGGTCAAGGAGCGCGCCGCCCACACCGGCCGCAACCCCGCC
Organism: uncultured Eubacteriales bacterium; assembly: GCA_902782795.1. Classification (GTDB taxonomy): domain Bacteria; phylum Bacillota; class Clostridia; order Christensenellales; family Aristaeellaceae; genus UBA1224. Next base: position 2,270 of record CACZOT010000148.1, read on the forward strand.
ACCGGCGCTTCCATCGAGATCGCCGCCAGCAAGGCTCCCGTCTTCAAGGCCGGCAAGGGCTTCAAGGACGCCGTGCAGTGAGCAGAAACAAGGCTATGAAAGAACCCGCCGCCCATTTGGACGGCGGGTCTTCCGCATCCATGCGGCTCGATAAATTCCTGAAGGTCTCGCGCATCATCAAGCGGCGCAGCGTCGCCAACGACGCCTGCGACACCGGCCACGTCACTGTCAACGGCCGTGAGGCCAAGCCGGGCACGGACGTGCGTCCGGGCGACAAGCTCACCATCCGCTTCGGCGAGCGCATGACCACCTACGAGGTGCTCTCCGTCAGCGAGCACGCCATGAAGGCCGACGCCGCGGGTATGTATCGCGTCGTCGAGGGCTGAAGCGTGCGCGTCTGGGCGGTCGTCGCCGCGGCGGGCAAGGGAACGAGAGCGGGCCTGGGGCAGAACAAGGTGTTCCAGAAGGTCGCGGGCGTGAGCGTGCTTACGCGCACCCTGCGCGCTCTGGAGGCCAGCGGCGCTTTTGAGGGCGCGGTCCTTGTGCTGGCCCCGGGGGAGCGGGAGAGATACGAACACATCGCGGAGAGCGAAGGTCGCTGTCCGCTTGTTTGCGTGCTTGCGGAAGGCGGCGCGACGCGCGCCGAATCCGTGGCCAGAGGGGTGGCGCTCGTGCCGGAAGGGGTGGACATCGTCGCCGTGCACGATGGCGCGCGTCCCTTCGTGACGCGGGAGATCGTTCGCGCCGCGGTCGATTCGGCGGCGGAATACGGGAGCGGCGTCATCTCCACGCCGGTGGTGGATACCATCAAGCGCGTGGACGCGGAGGGGCTTGCGGTGGAAACGCCGGACCGGGCCGCGCTCCGCGCCGTGCAGACGCCGCAGGCCTTCCGCCGAGCGGAGCTCCTTCGAGCCTACGAGGCCGCTCTGGCCGCGGGCGAGACCGCCACGGACGACGCCGCCATCTGGGAACGGCACGTCGGGCCGGTGCGCCTGGTCACAGCCCCATGGGCGGAGAGGAACCGCAAGCTCACCACGCGGGAGGATTTTATGGAAGCGGAGAGGACACTGGGCGGGCCGCGCGTCGGCTTCGGGTTCGACGCCCACAGGCTCGTCGAGGGGCGGGCCCTGGTGCTCTGCGGGGTGGAGATCCCCTGGGAGAAGGGCCTGCTCGGCCACAGCGACGCGGACGTCGCCGTGCACGCGCTCATGGACGCGCTGCTCGGAGCGGCTGCTCTGGGGGATATCGGACGGCTGTTTCCGGACAGCGACCCGGCCTACAAGGGCATCTCCTCCATGAAGCTGCTCGATGAAGTCGTTCGGCGCCTGGAGGATTTGGGCCTGCGCGCCGGGAACGCGGATATCACCATCACCGCGCAGAGGCCCAAGCTCGCGCCGTATCGCGACCGCATGCGCGCGAACATCGCCGCCGCGCTCGGCTTGGCCGAGGACCGCGTCAACATCAAGGCCACCACCACCGAGGGCATGGGCTACGAGGGCCGTGGAGAAGGCGTCTCCGCACAGGCCGTGGCCATGGTCGTGCCCCGGTAAGCGCAATACGTCAGGAGGGTTTTACGCCATGGAGAACATTTTGCGGGATCCCGCCCTCGCGCCGCAGGGCATGGACAAGATCAACTGGGTGCGCGGCCGCATGCCGCTTCTGAACATGCTGGAGGAGCGCTTCCTCAAGGAAAAGCCCTTCCAGGGGCTGCGCGTGGCCATGTCCATCCACCTGGAGGCGAAGACGGCCCGCCTGGCCATTCTCATGCGGGACGGCGGCGCCGAGGTGCACGTGACGGGCTCCAACCCCCTCTCCACCCAGGACGACGTGGCCGCGGGCCTCGCCAGCCAGGGCGTGCGCGTGTGCGCCTGGCACGCCTCCACGCCGGAGGAGTACGAGCAGCACATCCTCGCGACGCTCGCCTGCAAGCCGCACATCGTCATCGACGACGGGGGAGACCTCGTGCACGCCCTGCATGAGATCCGTCCGGATTACGCCGAATGCGTCCTGGGCGGCTGCGAGGAGACCACCACCGGCGTCCACCGCCTGCGCGCCAGGGCCGCGGAGGGCAAGCTCAACTTCCCCATGGTGTGCGTCAACGACGCGCAGATGAAATACATGTTCGACAACCGCTACGGCACGGGCCAGTCCGTCTGGGACGGCATCAACCGCACCACGAACCTGATCGTGGC
>CACZOT010000149.1 GCA_902782795.1 uncultured Eubacteriales bacterium
AGGAAAGCGCGCGCGTCACGCGGTTCTTTTTTACTTTGGGCGTGGGCAGGCGGTGCAGCAGCTCCTGGATCAGCCCCACCGGGCAGAGCCAGCCGCAGATCGTCCGGCCCAGCGCCAGACCAAAGAGCATCAGCATGCCGATCACGTAGAACCCCGGGCGGCTGGCCGAAGCGGCGATGGCGTTCTGCAGCGCCCCCAGCGGGCAGGCGCCCACCGCGCCCGGGCAGGAATAGCAGTTCAGCCCGGGCACGCAGACGGCCTTCACCGGGCCGGTGTAGATCTGACCGGTCGCGAAGCCCTTGATATGCGCGTTGTAGAGGACGGCCGCGTAGAGCTGCACGAGCCGCCGCGTCGTGGGGCGGTGCGCCCGCCACCAATCTCTGATCTTAGCCAAGGCCGATACACTCCGTACAAATATTGATCGCCTTCACCAGCACGTCCCTGAGGCCGCCGTTTCGCACCCCCAGGACGATCAGCGCCGCCGCCGCCCCCATGAGGACCAGCCGCAGCGCCGCCCGGGCGCGCGTTTCTTTCCGCGCGGGCATGGGCGCAATCCTCCGCTCCCTGGCCCTCGGAACGGCCCTGAGGGCGGCGATCTCCCGGCCGAGGCTCTTCTCCTCGAGCCAGCCCTCCAGCAGCGCCGCCGCGAAGGCCAGCGCCGCCGGGGGCAGTACGCGCCAAAGCAGCGCGCCCATCACCGTCTCCAGATCCCAGCTGGTGAAGTTCGCCCGATTGCAAAGATAGAACAGCGCCCAAGCCGCGCAGGCGGCCAGGACCACGCCCAGCGCCGCGCGAAGGAGCCCGCGGCGCTTCCGCTCCCGCAGGGCGGCTGCGGGCGTCTCGGCGGCGTAAGCCGCGAGAAGATCGCGCAGGCGGGCGCTGTCCGCGTCCGCCCGGTGGCGGCTCGGGGCGAGATTCCCCGTGAACGCAGAGAGGACCGCCCCCGCCGCCCACAGGCCAAGGAGCGGCGCGAGGAGGCGCAGCCGGGCGACGACGCCCTCGCGCGTGAAGATGGGCTCCGTGCTCGATCCCATCGCAGCGCGCCGGGCCGTTCCCTCGCCGTACAGGGCCAGGACGGACCAGCACAGGGCCGCGCACACCGCGAGGGTGAGCGCCGTCATCGCGACGCGGATCGCTCGCTGTCTCGTCACGTCTCCCGCCTCCTTTTCGTGTCTGTTTATGATACCGCAAACCCGTGCCGGCGTCAATTCGCCGGGCTTCCGCGCTTCGAAAAAAGGGGCGGCCGCAGCCGCCCCTTTTTCTTGCGCTTGGCGTTATTTCTTCGTGACGGTGAAGCTCATTTCGCCGCCGTTGGGATCCGCGGTGAACTCCTGGGTGGTATCGAACTCGTAGCCCTCGGGCACCTTGATCACCTGCAGGTGGTAGGCGTATGGCGCGCCGGAGAACGTGGCGACGCCGTCTTCACCGGCCACGGTGGGCACGCAGGCCTCGTCCGTGCAGAAGTTGATGATGCAGCCGGGCACGGGCTCGCCGTTCTGGTCCACGAAGGTGACCGTGTACTCGCTGTTGGGGGCTTCTCCCTCGGCGGCCTCGGTCGTGGAGGGAGCGGAGCCGTCGGCGTAACTCCAGGTGAGCTCCATCCCCTCGTCCTTCATCTCCTCGATGAAGGCGTTGACGTTCTCCTCGCTGGTGAAGAACATCAGGCCGCGGATCTCGGATGCCTCGACCACGTCCGCGGACGGATAGGCGTAAAGGTTGGTGTAGCTGTAGCCGGTGGTCTCCACGCTGTCCAGGACGGTGGAGACGTTGTAGCCATAGCCCGCCAGGCCGGAGAGGACCGGCTGGGTCTCGCCGTCGTAATTGCTGTAGGCGAAGGCGGCCTCGGGGTCGATATCCGCCGTCAGGTAGACCACGGCCTCCGCGGTCTCGCCGGGAACGATCCAGTAGCTCTGGGAGGTGAAGTATTCCTCCAGCATGCCCTCCTCGTCGCCCGCGAAGACGATCTCCCTGGCGTCCTCTGTGGCGAGCTCGAGCACGAACTCGTCCGCGACGGGATAGGCGGGCTGGCTGGCCAGCTTGGCCGCGACCTCGCCGGCGGGCACGACGGCGACCGTGTCCAGCCATACGCTGTCCTCGCCGTCCTCGCCGTAATAATCCTTGACGTACTCCAGGGCGATCTCATGCTCGCCCGCTTCCATGGGCAGGACCCATTCGGTCCAATCGTGTTCGCCGCCGAAGGCCTTGACCCTCTCGCCGTCCACGCTGATCCAGAGCAGATCCATCGCCGCCTCGGTAGAGGTCTTGAAGGTGACGGAAAGGCCCTCGCCCTCCTGGAACGAGGCGGTCCAGTAGACGCCGGAGACAGTCTCACTCTCGGCCGTGTTTGTGGAGACGAGCGCGCTGCGGCCGTCCTTCTCGGCGGGGATCATGGGCCAGACGGTCTCGTCCGCGCTGTTGGCGACGTTCTCGACGCCCAGGGCGGCGCTCAGCTCGGCCGGGTCGGCCGCGGGGACGGTGGGCATGATCGGCGGCAGCTCCTCGAGGATCTCGCTCTGGGTGTAATCATCGCCGGAGAAGTACTCGAACAGGCTGGTGAAGGCGCCGGTCGAGGGCTGGGAGCCGATCTCGATGAAGCAGACCGTGCCGAAGCGGTCCACCACCAGGGTGGTGGGGATGCCAGCGGTGGCATAGATCGGGCCCAGACCGACGGTGGCGTCGTTGCCGACCGGGAAGGTCATGCCATGCTCCGCAACGTAGGCGGTGAGGACGTCGTCCGTGTCGTTCTCCTCGACGGACAGCGCGATGACTTCCACCTGGTCCTTATAGAGCTCGTAGGCCTCCTCCAGGTAGGGGAACTCCATCTCGCAGGGGCCGCACCAGCTGGCCCAGAGGTTGATGAGCACCATTTCCTTCTCCTTGAGGACCTCGGAGAGGGTGAAGGAGCCGCCGTCGATGGTGGAGACGGTGAAATCCGGCAGCGTCTCGCCAAGGTGATCGTAGATGGCGGCTTCCTCGGCGGACATGGCCGAAGCGGACGCCAGAAGCAGTGCCAGCGCCAGAACGAGCGCCGTCAGGATCTTGTGCGTTTTCATGTGCGAATCCTCCATAATCTGTATATTGCCCTATTATTGTGCTCCACGGAGAGCGCTTTGTCAAGGGGCATATGAATAATTATGCCGTTCTGCTGTATAAATTCACATTTGCGCGTTCACGGCTGCTTGCCGATATAGGCGAGGATGCCGCCGTCCACGTAGAGGATATGGCCGTTGACGAAATCGCTGGCCGCGGAGGCGAGGAACACCGCAGGGCCCTGGAGGTCTTCCACAGTGCCCCAGCGGGCCGCGGGGGTCTTGGCGACGATGAACTGATCGAACGGGTGGCGGGAGCCGTCAGGCTGGCGCTCGCGCAGAGGCGCGGTCTGGGGCGTGGCGATGTAGCCCGGGCCGATGCCGTTGCACTGGATGTTGTTTCCGCCGTATTCGGAGCAGATGTTGCGCGTGAGCATCCTGAGGCCGCCTTTTGCCGCGGCGTAGGCGGAGACGGTCTCGCGGCCCAGCTCGCTCATCATGGAGCAGATGTTGATGATCTTGCCGTGTCCGCGCGCGATCATTCCGGGGATGACGGCCTTGGCGCAGAGGAACGGGGCGATCAGGTCCACGTCCACGACCTTGCGGAACTCCTCGGCGCTCATCTCGGTCATGGGGACGCGGCGGATGATGCCGGCGTTGTTGACGAGGATATCGATGGGCGCGACCTCTTTTTCGATCCGCGCCACCAGAGCCTGCACGGCGGCCTCGTCCGTCACGTCGCAGACGTAGCCCTTGGCCTCGACGCCCTTTTCGGCGTAGGAGGCCAGGCCCTTATCCACGAGCTCCCGGTTGATATCGTTGAAGACGATCCTCGCGCCCGCGGCGGCATAGGCCTCGGCGATGGCCATGCCGATACCGTAGCTGGCGCCAGTGATCCAGGCGGTCTTTCCCTGGAGGCTGAATGCGTTCATATCCATGGTATTGTCCCTCCTCAGCGCAGTTCGGTGGTGGGGATGGTGTCCATATCGTCGAAGGTCTGGTTCTCGCCGCCCATGGCCCAGATGAAGGTGTAGTTGCTGGTGCCCGCGCCGGCGTGGATGCTCCAGGAGGGCGAGATGACCGCCTGCTCGTTCCGCATGACGATGTGGCGCGTCTCCTGACCCTCGCCCATCATGTGGAAGACGACGTTGTTTTCCGGCACCTCGAAGTAGAAGTAGATCTCCATGCGGCGCTCGTGGGTGTGGGCGGGCATGGTATTCCAGACGGAACCGGGCTCGAGCACGGTCATGCCCATGGAGAGCTGGCAGGTCTTGAGCACCGAGGGGTGGATGAACTGGTTGATGACCCGCTTGTTGCTCGTCTCCAGCGCGCCCAGGGGCTTCTTGGCCGCGTCGGCGATGCGGATCAGGCGCGTCTCATAGCTGCAGTGCGCTGGCGCGGAGACGATGTAGAACTTGGCGGGCTCCTTCGCGCTGTCGCTGGCAAAGACGACTTCCCTCGCGCCGCGGGTGATGTAGAGGCAGTCCTTGTAGCCCAGGGCGTACTCCGTCCCGTCCACGCGGACGCGGCCCGCGCCGCCCACGTTGAACAGGCCGCACTCGCGCCGCTCGAGGAAATAGTCCGTGCCGAAGTTTTTCATGATATCGATGCCCTTGTCGATGGGCACTTTCTCCTTCACGGGCATGACGCCCAGGGCGACCATGCGGTCCACATGGCTGTACACGGCCTGGACCTCGTCCGGCGTGAAGAGGGTCTCGATGAGGAACTCCCGCCTCGTCTCCTCGGTGGTGTAGCGTTTGAAATCGCGCTGGTTGCAGGAATAGCGAATATCCATTGGCGTTTCCTCCTGTTCGTCAGATGGCGGCGGCGAGGCGTTCGAGATGCTCGCGGGCCGCCTGGGCGTTTTCGGGCGTGGTGTCCTCGAGGGTCATGGGAACGGCGTTTTTCTTTGCGAAGGCGAGGAGCGGCTCATAGCGCATGCCGCCCAGGCCGCACGCCAGGGAGCGCACGTTCGCATGCCCCGGCTCGACCAGATAATCCTTCATATGCAGGACGCGCACGCGCCCGCCGAGCCGCCGCAGGGCTTCGGCGACGATCTCCCCGGCGCGGTCGGCGTTCGCGGCGAAGAGAAGGTTGACGCTGTCCAGGATGATCTGCAGGCTGTCCGAACCGATCGCCTCCAGCATGCGTTCGGCCTTCTCCGGCGTGTAGACGACGTGCTGCCAGACGGGCTCCACGGCCAGCACCGCGCCCTCCTCCTCGGCGGCCCGGACGGCGGGGCGCAGGCATTCGATGAAAAAGCGGAAGGCCTCTTCGCTGTGGAGATCCGGCCCGGAGAAGGGCGTCTCCGTGCCCACGACGCGCGCGCCGATGCGCCGGGCGAAGCGCAGGTGCGCGCGGTAGACGGCGAGCGTACGCTCGCGCAGCTCCAAATCGCCGTCCGCGAGCGAGAGATAGCACCCCAGCACCGCGCACTCCATTTTCCTCCCGCCGAAGGCGGCCCGCACCCGCGCGGCCAGGTCGCCGTCGAGAAGGCGCGGGGCGTCCTCCATGGCAAACCCCGGCAGAACCTTGGAAAGGGCGAGATGCGCGCAGGAAAAGCCCTGCGCCCCGGCAAAGCCCAGACGCTCCTCCAGAGAGCCCGGAGCGGTATCGTGCAGACGGATGCCGATGTTCATCGCCCGTCCTCCTCCGGCCGCTGGAGATCGAAGGGCGCGTTGGTGATGAAGAGAAAGGTGCAGCCCTCCTCGTCCGTCGCGCCGTGGTCCATGACCTCGCCGGCCTCGTGCCAGACGAATTCTCCCTTCCCCACGACGCCCTGGTCCGTCCAGAGGGCGCCGTCGATCACGTAGATTCCGTGGGCGCAGGTATGGGTGTGCCGCCCCATGCGGTAACCCCTGGGGTAATACGAGACGTTCACGAGCATGCCCGTGCGCCCGTCCTGGACCATGGCCTTGTCCAGGTGCCCGCCGCCCAGGTCCACCCAGTCCATTTGGTCGATATGGAAGATCTTCGCCATGCGCGCCGCCTCCTACTGCTGGATCATCAGTTCTGTGAGCATGAGGAACGTCAGCCCCTGGCCGTAGGCCGTGGGCGTGACGATGATATCTTTGTAGTGCTGGAGATCGTGCCCCATGCCCGTGCCGCCGGAGACGCCCTGCACCGCGCCGGTCTCGTCGATCTGGCCGATGACGGCGCGCGCGGAGAGCATGCCCATTTCCCGGTACATCTCCTGCGGGAGCCAGCCCAGGCGCACGCCCTTGAGGACGCCGTAGGCGATGGCCGCGGTGGCGCTGGTCTCGCAATAGGTCTCCTCCACGTCCACGAGGGTGGTGAACAGACCGTTCACCCGCTGCAGCTTCCACAGGGCCAGGGCCTGCTCGCGCCAGGCCTCGCGGATCAGGCGCATGGCCGCGCTTTGCGAGCGAGTGATATCGTAGAGCTCCACCGCCGCCACGGTGAACCAGGCGTTGCCGCGCGCCCAGAAGGCGTTGGCGACATTATGGCGGCCGTCGAAGGTCCAGCCGTGGAAGAAGAGGCCGGTCTTCTTGTCCTGGAGATATCGGATGTGGATCAGGAACTGGTACTCCGCCTCCTCGACGAGCTCCGGCCGCTTGAGGACCACGCCCGCCTTGGCCAGGAACAGCCCCACCATGAACAGCGTATCGCACCAGAGCTGCTGGTAGTGCTTGTTCCAGACGGTGCAGTGCTGCAGGCCCCCGTGCTCGGTGCGGGGCATCTCGCGGAGGACCCAATCGATCCACCCCTCGATCTCGGCAAGATACCTCTCCTCGCCGGTCTCCTCATAGAGGCAGGTGAGGGCCAACGCCGGCGCGACGGTGTTCACGTTTCGGTGAGGCTTTTCCGGGCGGGAGAGCATATCGTCGTACCAGGAGCGCAGATAGTCCAGGATGGCACCGTCTCCGCTTTGCTGGTAGGTCTTGTAGATGCCGTAGAGCGCCACGCCCGTGGGCCATTCCCAGTTGTTCATGGTGAGGTGCCCGCGCGAGGGATCGTTGCCGTCGGCGCGCTGCAGCATGCCCAGCACGCGGTCGGCCAGAGCCTTGTATTCCATGCGCATTTCTCCTTCGCAAGTCTTGCTTCTATTATACTTCTGGCCCGCGCGCCTTGCAAGCGCTGGTTGCCCGCGGCGGAAAAACGTGCTATTATGGAAGGGAGAAATCCGGCTGCAAAGGCAGGGAGTCAATATGACCCAGACCGAACGGGACCGCCTGGCCTCCAGCGTTCACCTGACGCAGGACGGCGCGGCGGTGGAGATCCTCGACCAGACCCAGCTTCCCAACCGCGAGGTATACCTCCGCCTGGAGACCGCGCGGCAGTTTTACGACGCCATCAAGACCCTGGCCGTGCGCGGCGCGCCCGCCATCGGCATCTGCGCGGGCTACGCCATGTACGTGCTGGCCCTGCAGAAGCAGGGGCTCCCCTATCCCGCCTTCCGGCAGGCTCTGGAGGGCGACGGCGCCTATCTCGTCTCCTCGCGGCCCACGGCGGTGAACCTCAGTTGGGCCGTGAAGCGCATGCTTGCCCTGATCGCCGCGCGGGAGGGCGAAAGCGTCCCCGCCATCGTGGAGGCCATGCGCGCCGAGAGCCTCGCCATCCACGACGAGGACATCGCCATGTGCCGCCGCATCGCCGAATACGGCCTGACGCTGGTCAAGCCCGGCGACGGCATCCTCACCCACTGCAACGCAGGCCCTCTGGCCACGAGCAAATACGGCACCGCCACCGGCCCCATCTTTCTGGGGAAGGAGCGCGGCGTCGATTTCCGCGTCTTTTCCGACGAGACCCGCCCGCTCCTCCAGGGCGCGCGGCTGACCTCGTACGAACTGCAGAAGGCGGGCGTGGACGTGACGCTCATCTGCGACAACATGGCCTCCATCGTCATGAAGCAGGGCTGGGTGCAGGCCTGCTTCGTGGGCTGCGACCGCATCGCCGCCAACGGGGATTTCGCCAACAAGATCGGGACGAGCGGCGTCGCCATCCTGGCGAAGCACTACGGGATCCCGTTCTATACCCTGGGCCCGAGCTC
>CACZOT010000150.1 GCA_902782795.1 uncultured Eubacteriales bacterium
ATGCTCTACGACGAGAACCTCAAGTACTTCAAGGAGCTGTCCATGTACATCGAGGCCGGCAAGCAGCGCATCGACGAGCTCCGCGCGACGGATCTGCAGGCCGCCCGCGCCAAGGCCGAAGCCTCCGGCCTCCCCGAGGACGCCCAGGCCGCCAACGACCTGGCCGGCAAGATCGACCGCTTCGAAAAGAAAGTGTACGATCTGGAGCTGACGCGCAACATCTCCATCCAGATGGCGCCGCAGATCCGCCTCATCCAGAATTCCGACCAGATCATGGCCGAGAAGATCCAGTCCTCGCTGGTGAACACCATCCCCCTGTGGAAGAGCCAGATGGTGCTCGCCCTGGGCCTGGGCCACTCCAAGAACGCCATGGAGGCCCAGCGCTCCGTGACCGATCTGACCAACGAACTGCTCAAGAAGAACGCCGCCGCCCTGCACACCGCCGTCACCGAAACGGCCAAGGAGGCCGAGCGCGGCATCATCGACATCGAGACGCTCAAGGCCACCAACCAGACCCTCATCGATACCATGGACGAGGTGCTCACCATCCAGGAGGACGGCCGCGCCAAGAGGCGCGCCGCCGAGGCGGAGCTGCGCACCATCGAGGGCGAGTTGAAGGCCAAGCTCTTGGAAATGAGGAACTGAAATGTTCAAGAAGCAGAAATTCTCCGAGAACCGCTCCCTGGCCTGGACCGTGTTCGCCGTCGTCGTGGCGCTGACCGTGGTGTTCAGCGGCGGCGGGGCCCTGCGCGCCCAGCGCAAGGCCGCGGCGGACGTGTTCTACTACGGCGTCAACAACGACGGCCTGTGCATTTCCGCGGACATGACCGAGCGCGTCGCCGCCGCCCGCAATCTCGCGGACGTGGCCGGGCGCTATGAGAGCGTCTCCGCGGACCTCGCCTCCGCGGTCGACACGGCCGCGGACGCCGCCGAGGCGGACGCCAAATCCGGCGAACTGAGCAGCCTCGCCACCCAGAACGCCGCCCTGGGCCGCGCGGTGGAGCAGCTCTACACCGAGCTGGAGAACGCCTCCCTCTCCGAGGCGGATACCACCTTCGCGCTCTCCCAGTACAAGGAATTCGTCTCCCGCGGGCTGACCATCGGCCGCGACGGCTACAACGCCCGCGCCGAGGCCTTCAACGAGACGATTTCCTCCTTCCCGGCCAGCGTGGTCGCGAAGGTGTCCGGCGTGGGAAGCCTGGGCCTCTTCCGCTGATACGGAAGCCCCGGACGACATTTCGGCGCCCGCAGCGTGGTTTGCGGGCGCTTTTTCTTGCGCAAAAGAGCGCTTTCGGGTACAATATGTACACCGGCCGGGGAAGAAATGGTTCCCCGGGAAAGGAGAGAGAGACTCATGAAGAAGAATTTCCTGCGCGGCCTGGTCCTGTGCCTGGCGCTGCTGCTGGCCATACCCCTGGCGGCGAGCGCGAGCGTGGTGCAGCCCACGGAGATGTTCTACGTCTACGACGGCGCGAACGTTCTCAGCGAGGCGACCGAGGCCACCATCGTCTACAATAACGATACCCTGTTCGCGGCCTGCGGCGCGGAGATCGTCTTCGTGACCGTGCCCTCCACGGGCTCCATGGACATCTCCGATTACGCCTACAAGCTCTTCAACGATTGGGGCATCGGCTCCGCCGAGCGCAACAACGGCGTGCTCATCCTCCTGGAGATCGGCGAGGAGGAGTACTGGTACCTGCAGGGCTCCGGCATCGAGACGCGCCTGACCACAGGCGATCTCGCCGCCCTCGTCGACACCTACCTGGAGCCGGACTTCGCCGTGGGCGATTACGACGCCGGCGCTGCCAAGCTCTTCGAGCAGCTCTTCGCGCGCGTCGCCAATATCTACGGCGTGACCGCGCACTACAAGACCTACTCCGGCTTTACGGAGCGGGCCTCCGCCCCCGCGGCGACGGCCAAGCCCTCGACCTCTTCCTCCGGCTCGACCTTCACCCCCCAGCGCCGCGAGGCGAAGCGCTCCGGCTTCCTGGGGACGATCCTCAAGTGGATCGTGTGGTTCATGATCATCAACTTCGTGCTCGGCCTGTTCAAGAGGCGCAGCTACAGGCGGCGCGGCCTCCCCGTCGCGGCCCTGGGCTTCTTCCTCTTCAAGCCCTGGCGGCTCTTCACCCGCCGCGCTTCCACCGCGACGCCTCCGCCGGCCTCCGGCCCCGCGCCGCGCGGCACGGGCGGCACCACCACCTTCTCCAGCGCCCGGCGCGCCGGCTGGTACGCAGGCGCGGGCTCCTCGGTGGTGAAGAACATCGTGCGCTCCTCGTCGTCCGCGCGCAAATCCTCGGGCGGCTCCAGCTTCTCGAGCAGCCGCTCCAGCTTTTCCAGCGGAGGGCGTTCCTCCGGCTTCGGCGGCGGACGCTCCTCCGGCGGCTTCAGCCGCTCGGGCGGCGGCGGCGTGAGCCGGGGCGGCGGCGGCGGACGCCACCGCTGACACCCATCCCACAAACACACCGGCCTTCGCGGCCTGAAAGGAGAAGACCATGTCGGGACTTCTGATCGTCATCATTCTGCTCTGGCTGTTCCGTCACATCGGCGCGCCGCGGCCCCGCCGCCGCGGAACGTTCTTCGGCCCCATCATGATGGGCACCCTGTGGCGCATGGGCCGCGGCCCCGGCCCGGGCCACTTCGGCGGCTTCGGTTCTCCCTTCCGGGGCGGATCGGCCCGCGGGTTCGGCGGCGGGCGCTCCTTCGGGGGCGGCTTCAGCCGCGGCGGCGGAGGGGGCTTTACCCGCGGCGGCGGCGGCGGACGCTTCCGCTGACGGCCAGGTTCATCACAGCAGGCGCGCGTGCCGCGAGGCACGCGCGCGATTGCGTTTGACAAGGAGAGAAACGATGGGCGTCAAGCACCGCTATATCGACCGCAGGGATTGGAAACGCGTCACGGCCAGGCGTTCGCTGGAACTCGCCCTTCCGGACGGGGGCTTTGCGCACCGGCTGGATATCCTCGATCTCACCCGGCCCGCCTGGGGGAGCGTCGTGGAGGGCGGGAAGAATTGGCGCATCGCCGACAGGGGCTGGTGCTGGCTGGGCTGGATGCGGCCGGACTTCCCCTGGGCCCTCACCGCCATGCGCGACGAGAAGGGCGAGTGGGTGCAGTGGTATTTCGACATCGTCTCCGGCATGGGCCGGGACGGGGACGGCCGCGCCTGGTTCGAGGATTGCTACCTGGACGTGGTGGTCCTGCCCGACGGGCGGGCGTATCTCCTGGACGCGGACGAGATGGAAGAGGCCCGGAGCGCCGGGCTCGTGACCGGGGCGGAGTACGAGGCCGCCTGGCGCGCCGCGAAGGAGTTGCTCTCCGCCTTTCCCGCGGCGATCGGCCCGCTGCGCGAAAAGACCCAGGCCCTCTGGGAGCTTTTTGGCCGAGAGGAGCCCTTTCGCGGGGCGGAAAATGGGCAAGATTGTGTAAAATACACGTGAGTTCACACGGATTTGGTTGCCGGGAAGGACTTGTTTTCGCTATAATATACGTTTGGAAAGGGCTGCCCGGAACGGCGCGGCCCGAAGGGAGATGCGTTTTTCCATGAAGACTACGGCGGTACGCCTGTACGGCGTGAACGATCTGCGCATGGAGACGTTCGAATTGCCCGAGATCGCCGAGGACGAGATCCTCGTGCGCAACATTTCCGACAGCATCTGCATGTCCAGCTACAAGGCGGCCATCCAGGGCGCGAAGCACAAGCGCGTGCCGGACGACGTCGCCCAGAACCCGGTGATCATCGGCCACGAATACTGCGGCGAGATCGTCCAGGTGGGCAAAAAATGGCAGGGAGAATTCCACGCGGGCGAGCGCTTCGGCATCCAGCCGGCGCTGAACATCCCCGGCTCCATGCACAGCCCGGGCTATTCCTTCCCGTACTGCGGCGGCGACATGACCTATTCCATCATGGCGCGAGAGGTCATGGAGCAGAAATGCCTCCTGAAATTCCCCGGCGAGAGCTTCTTCCTGGGGTCTCTTGCCGAGCCGCTGAGCTGCATCATCGGCGCGTTCCACGCCCAGTACCACACCACCCGGGGCGTCTACCGCCACGAGATGGGCATCGTCCCCGGCGGGAACCTGGCGCTGCTCGCGGCCGCCGGCCCCATGGGCCTGGGCGCAATCGATTATATCGTCCACTGCGACCGCAGGCCCGCCCTGCTCGTCGTCACGGATATCGACCAGGCGCGCCTGGACCGCGCCGCGAAGATCTACACCGTCGAGGACGCCGCAAGCATGGGCGTGAAACTCGTCTACAAGAACACCTCCGCGGGAGACCCCGTCGAGGAGATGCGCGCCCTCACCGGCGGCAAGGGCTTCGACGACGTGTTCGTCTATGCGCCCGTGCCCGCCGTCATCGAACAGGCCGACCGCCTGCTCGGCTTCGACGGCTGCCTGAACTTCTTCGCCGGCCCGGCCGACCCGACCCTCAGCGCGAAGATGAACTTCTATAACGTGCACTACTCCGCCGCGCATATCGTCGGCACCAGCGGCGGCAACACCGACGATATGATCGAAGCCCTGGATATGATGGCCGCCGGGCGCATCAACCCCGCGGGCATGATCACCCACGTCGGCGGCCTGGACAGCGTCGCCGAGACCACGCTCAACCTGCCGAAGATCCCCGGCGGCAAGAAGCTGTGCTACCCGCACATCTCCATGCCCATGACCGCCATCGACGATTTCGGCCGCCTCGGCCAGAGCGATCCGCTCTTCGCCAGGCTGGACGAGATCTGCAAGGCCCATAACGGCCTGTGGTGCCCCGAGGCGGAGAAGTATCTCCTCGCCAACGGCAAGCCCATCGGCTGAGGGTACGAAGGCAGGGGCTCCGCCCCTGCACCCCGCCAGGGGACGCCGTCCCCTGGACCCCTGCCAGAGGACCGCGGGCCCTTGTAACCCCATACCGGGGATGGGTTTCCATACGGGAAAAAGCAACCCTTTCGCGGGCAGGCGGTTTTCATGACGGGAATGGGGCTTTGCGCGGCCTGCGGGCCGCCGCCCCGGCGCGACCGCTCGGGACGGCCTTCGGCCACCCCTCGCGACCGCGCCTCGAACCGGCGTTCTTCCGTCTCGCCGGTGGAATTCGAAAGATGCAAGGAGGACCGATTTATGGCCGAGATCATCATCGCCCTGGACGCCATGGGCGGAGACAATTCCCCGGACGCCATGTGCGCAGGCGCCGTGCAGGCCCTGCAGGGGATGGAGGATATCCGCATCCGCCTCTACGGCCCGGAGCGGCTGCTCAGGGAGAAGCTCGCCTCCGCGCCGGGAGAGGTCCTTTCCCGGCTGGACGTCATCGACGCGCCGGAGGTCATCGCCATGGAGGACGCGCCGATGCTGGCCGTGCGCCACAAGAAGGATTCCTCGATGGTGCGCGCGGCGGAGGACGTCCGCAGCGGCGTCGCCCACGCTTTCGTCTCCGCGGGCTCCACGGGCGCGATCGTCGCCTGCGGCATGATGCGCGTGGGGCGCATCCCCGGCGTGGAGCGGCCGGCGCTGGCCGTGGCCTACCCCGGCAAGGAGAAGACCTTCCTGCTCCTGGACAGCGGCGCCATCGTGGACTGCCGCCCGGAGTGGATCGCCGCGTTCGGCCTGATGGGCGCGGCCTACATGCGCGCCGTGTTCGGCGTGGAGGACCCGGAGGTGCGCCTGCTCAACAACGGCGCGGAGGAGACCAAGGGCAACAAGGTCTCCCAGGAAGCCTACAAGCTCATGTCCGCGCAGAAGGCCTACCGCTTCGGCGGCAATATCGAGGCGCGGGAAGTGCCCTTCGGCCGCTGCGACGTGGTCGCCTGCGACGGCTTCGACGGAAACGTCGTCGTCAAGCTCACGGAGGGCCTGGCATCGGCGCTGTTCTCCGTCATGAAGACGGAATTGATGGGCGACACCCGCTCCAAGATCGGCGCGATGCTGGTCAAGCCCGCGCTGAAGAAGGTCAAGGGCCGGCTCGATTCCGAACAGCACGGCGGCGCGCCGCTGCTGGGCGTGAACGGGGCGATGGTCAAGGCGCACGGCAATACCCAGGCCGGCGGAATCTGCAACGCCGTCAAGCAGGCGGCGCAGATGGTGCGCGGCAACATGGTGGAACGCATCCGCGCCGGGCTCGAGGAGCTCGGCGTCGGCGGAGAAAAACAATAAAGGCAAGAGATGGAGGATAAGACCATGGTATTTGAGAAGATCTGCGAACTGATCCGCGAACAGCTGCCCACCGAGGGCAAGGAGATCACCCGTGAATCCCGCCTGGTGGAGGACCTGGGCGCCGACAGCGCCAACGTCATGATGCTGATCATGGATATCGAGCAGGAGTGGGGCATCACGGTGGACGACAGCCTGCTGACCGATGTCAAGACCGTCGGCGATATCGTGGAGTATCTGGAAAAGAATGCGTGAGGAGCTTGAGGCGCGCCTCGGCTATACCTTCCGCGACCCGTCCTTCCTGGAAACGGCGCTGACCCACCCCTCTTACGGGGGAGACCACCACCTCCCGGACAACCAGCGCCTGGAGTTCCTCGGGGACGCCGTGCTGGAGCTGGCCGTGAGCCGCGCGCTGTACGAGAGCCATCCCCAGATGCCCGAGGGCGGTCTTTCGCGCCTGCGCAGCGCCCTCGTGCGCGAGGAGACGCTCGCCGCCGCAGCGCAGAAGTACGAGCTGGGCGGGGAGATCCGCCTCTCGGTCGGCGAGGAGCGCACCGGGGGCAGGAAGAAGCCCTCGCTGCTCGCCGACGCCATGGAGGCCGTCATCGCGGCGGTGTACCTCGACGGCGGGATCGAGGCGGCGTTCGCCCTCGTCGGGCGCACCATCGATCTGAGCCAGGTCGGCGACGAGGAAGTCTACTTCGCCATGGACGCCAAGACCCGCCTGCAGGAGCTGCTCCAGAAGGACGGGCACGCGCCGGAATACGCGATCGTCTCCGTGCAGGGGCCGCCCCACGCGCCGACGTTCACCTCGGAGGTGCGCGTGGACGGGAAGCTGCTCGGGGAGGGCAGAGGACATACCAAACGCCAGGCCCAACAGGCCGCCGCGGCCCGCGCCATCGCCGCGCTCTCTGGAAAAGGGGAGTAGGGACGCGGGCAGGGGATACGAAGGCAGGGGCTCCGCCCCTGCACCCCGCCAGGGGACGCCGTCCCCTGGACCTCTGCCAGAGGGCCGCGGGCCCTTGCGGATCCCGTCATGGGTTCGACTTTGAAACGGGGAAGAGCGGTCCTTCCGCAGGCGGAACGTTTCCCGATACGGAAACACGGGGCTCTGCGCGGCCTGCGGGCCGCCGCCCCGGCGCGACCGCTCGGGACGGCCTTCGGCCACCCCTCGCGACCGCGCCTTGCCCCGCGGTCTGTCAAAGCTCTGGCGCTCCTCGCGGCGGGAGAGCGCGGGCCGGCAAGAGATACGGTTTGGAATCTGCGGCGGCAAAGGGCCGTCGCTCGAGGGACATACGAATTGCGACTGAAGAAACTGGAAATATACGGCTTTAAATCCTTCGCCGACAAGGTGGAGATCGTCTTCGACGACGGCATCACCGGCATCGTCGGCCCGAACGGCAGCGGAAAGAGCAACATTTCCGATGCCGTACGTTGGGTTTTGGGCGAACAGAGCGCGCGCATGCTGCGCGGCTCCAAGATGGAGGACGTCATCTTCAACGGCACGGAGAAGCGCAAGCGCCTCTCCTACTGCGAGGTGACGCTCGTCTTCGACAACACCGACCGCTCGCTGCCGGTGGAATACGCGGAGGTCGCGGTGACGCGGCGCGTGTACCGCAGCGGCGAGGGAGAGTATTTCATCAACCGCCAGGCCTGCCGCCTCAAGGACATCGTGGACCTGTTCCGCGATACGGGCATCGGCCGGGACGGCTATTCCATCATCGGCCAGGGGCGCATCGACGACGTGCTCTCCGCCCGCAGCGAGGACCGCCGCCAGGTCTTCGAGGAAGCGGCGGGCATCACCAAGTTCAAGGCGCGCCGCCGCGAGGCCGAGCACAAGCTGGAGAACACCCGGGCGAACCTGGCGCGCGTGGAGGACATCCTCACCGAGCTGCAGGACCGCCTGGAGCCCCTGCGCGAGCAGAGCGAGACGGCGCGGGAATACCTCGCCATCCGGGACGAATTGAAGGTGCTGGAGCTCAACGTCTTCCTGCTGCGCAGCACGCGCTATGAGACGCGCATCGCCGAGCTCAAGGAGAGCGCGGCGGGCTTTGCCGCGGCCATCGCCGAGGCGGAGAGCCGCCGCGAGGGCCTCACGGGAGAGAGGCAGGCCGCCGAGGAAGCCCTTCAGCTCCATGAACAGGCCGCCGCCGCCCTGCGCGAGAAGGTGCAGGAGCTCATCCGCGATACCGAGGCGGGCGAAGGCGCGGCGAACGTCACGCGCGAGCGGCTCTCCGGGGAAAAGCGCGAGCGCGAGCGGCTGCAGGCCCTCGCCGACGCCTCCGAGGGCAACCGCGAAGGCATCGAAAAGCAGCTGAGCGAACTGGTCGGGCAGATCGCCTCCGAGAGGGAGACCGTCGCCGCAGCGCGCGCCGAGGCGGATCGCGCCGAGGCCGAAACGGCCCAGGCCGAACAGGCCGCCGAGGCGCTGGAGGAAAAATCCGAAGAGGCGAAAAAGGCCCTCATCGAGGCCATGAACCGCATGAGCGACATGCGCTCCATGCTCAGCCGCTATACGGCCATGCTGGAGACCATCCGCCAGCGCACGGGCGTGCTCTCCCAGACCAGGGAGAACGAGAGCGCCAAACTCCAGACCGCCAAGGAGGACGAACGCCTCGCCGGCGAGCGCCTGCAGGAGGAGCAGCGCCTCCTTTCCGAGGCCCGCGGCCGCAGCGCCGAGGCGGACGGCCAGGTGCGCTCCCTGGGCGAAAAGGCCGAGGCCCTCTCGCGCGAGGTGGCGTCCATCCAGGCGCAGCGGCGCGACGCCCAATCCCGCCTGAAGATCCTGCGCGAGATGCAGCGCGATTACGAGGGCTACCAGAACGCCGTGCGGCGCGTGCTCGTGCAGGCCCAGCGCCAGCCCGGTTCCGGCGGAGTGCGCGGAGCGGTGGCCGAGATCCTGCGCGTGCCCGCGGAGTACGAGAAGGCCGTGGAGATGGCCCTGGGCGCGGCGCTGCAGAACATCGTCGTGGATACGGAAGAGGACGCCAAGCGCATGATCGCCTTCCTGCGCGAGAACCGCGCCGGACGCGCCACCTTCCTGCCCCTCTCCGCCGTGCGCGGCAGGACGCTCACCGCCGAGGAGCGCAAGGTCCTGAATATGCGCGGGTGTTTCGGCGTGGCTTCGGAGCTGATCGATTACGACGGCGAATACGCCGAGATCGCCCGCTTCCTCCTGGGCCGCACCGTCATCGCCAAGGACCTGGACGCCGGCATCCCCATCATGCGGGCCGGCCGCCAGGCCTTCCGGCTCGTCACCCTCGAGGGCGACGTCATGAACCCCGGCGGCTCCATGACCGGCGGCTCCACCCAGAGCCGCATGACCAGCCTCCTCTCCCGCGAGAGGGAGATCGCCGAGCATGAAAAGCTCCTCAAGGAGAGCGAGCGGACCCTCGCCGAGGCCGCCGAGACCCTGCGCTCCTACGAGGAGGAGCGCACCCGCCGCAAGCAGGAACGCGCCGGCCTTTTCGAGGACGTGCACCGCCAGGAGGTCGCCTGCGCCAGGCAGACGGCCCAGTTCGAGGCCGCCCAGGCCGCCGTGGAGGCGCGCCGGGCGCAGATCGCCGAGATCGATTCCGAGATGGAGCGCCTCAGCGCCCAGGAGACCGATATCAGCGCCCGGCTGAAGGAGATTGAATCCCGCCAGGGCGACGAGGAAAACACCCGCACCGTCAGCCAGAGCGAGATCGCCGCCATGCAGAAGGAGCTGCTCGAGGCCCGCGCCCGAGCCGCCCGCCTGCGCGAAGGCGTCACCGCGCAGAAGGTCGCCCTCGCGGCGCGCGAGCGCGGTCTCTCCGCCCTGGAAGCGGACGCCAAGCGCCTTACCGAATCCAGCGCCAGCCTGGAAAACGCCAAGGCCGATACCGCCGCCGCCCTGGAGACGAGCGCGGCGCGCATCGCGGAATTGGAGGAGGAGCTCTCCCGCGCCGAGCAGGCGCTCGCCGCCCGCCGCGAGGAGCTTCTGCGCGAGAGGGAGCGCTTCAACGAGGCGGATCTCCTCCGCGCCGAGGCCCAGAAGGAGCTCTCCGCCGTCTCCGACCGCAGCGAGCAGCTGCGCGTGGAGACCGAGGCCATCAGCGATAAAAAATACAAGTGCGATATGCAGCTCACCCGCATCGAGGGCGAGTTCAAGCAGCTGTGCGACCGCATCTGGGAGGATTACGAGCTCACCTACGCCGGGGCCGAGCCCTTCCGCCAGGCGGATTTCAAGCTCGGCGAGAGCGAAAAGCGCATCGCCTCCATCCGCGCCCGCATCCGCGAGATGGGGCCCGTGCATGTCGGCGCGGTCGAGGAATACCGCCAGACGCTCGAGCGTGTGGAGGATCTCTCCGCCCAGCGGGACGATCTCAACAAGGCCGATCTGGACCTGCAGAAGGTCATCGAGGATCTCACCCGCCAGATGGCGCGCCGCTTCACCGAGCAGCTCGATATCCTCAACGCCTACTTCAAGCAGACGTTCGTGGCCATGTTCGGCGGCGGCCAGGCGTCCCTTGAGCTCACCGATCCCGCGGATCCCCTCGGCTGCGATATCGAGATCAAGGCCCAGCCCCCGGGAAAGAAGCTCACGCTGCTCTCGCTCCTCTCCGGCGGAGAGAGGGCCCTCACGGCCATCGCGATCCTCTTCGCCATGCTCAAGCTCAAGCCTACGCCTTTCTGCTTCCTCGATGAGATCGAGGCCGCGCTCGACGACGCCAATATCGACAACTTCGCCGAGTACCTGCGGGAGTTCTCCAAGTCTACGCAGTTCGTGGTCGTTTCGCACAGAAAGGGCACCATGGAGCGCTGCGATTCCCTCTACGGAGTGGCTATGGAGGAGAAGGGCGTGACGAGGCTCGTGTCCGTCCGCCTGGACGGAAAGCAGAGCGCCTGACGGGGTTTCAGGACAATACTTGCGCGAAAGCGCCGGCTCTTGTGAGCCGGCGCTTTCGCGCCGAAAAGGCAGGGGCGATGCGCGCCGTTCCGGCCCGCATCCGTGCCCCTGCACCCCATGCCAAGCTGGTGCTTCTTATCGGGGGAACGGGTCCGAGGGCCCCGCGCCTTTGGCGCGCGGGGCCCTCGGACCGGGCGTGCTTGGCTCGAGACGGCCCTTCGGGCCACCTCTCGTCAAGCGCGCCCCATTGCCGCCCTGCCGGAGGCAGGGCGGCAGAGGTTCGGTTTCCATCAACGGGCAAAGCCCGTTGATGGAAACCGAACCCTGGCGAGGGGGAGGCGAAGCCTCCCCCTCGCACTCCCCTTCCTGGCGGTTGGTCCACGGGATATCGGGATAATCAGGCCGCGTGTTCTGGCCAGGCCGGGCTAGGAAATGCGCCGAGGCATACTGAGCGAACGGGCAAGGGGGAAGGATTCGGTCTCGCGGGCTGCCTATGCGCGAATGATCACAGCGCATCATGCGCGGGCGCCCCCTCGGGCGGCAATATCGTGCGCGGGCTTTAGCCCGCGCACGATGCTGCGCAGGGCCTGTATCTCGTCCCGTAAAGGCAGCGGCAGGACGTCGTGGGGGTGCAGGGGGCGAAGCCCACTGCCAAGGCGGCCCGGAGCTGGCGCGGCCAAAGCCGCGCCAGCTCCGGGCGCAGGAAGCGCCTCCATGACAGGACGTCTCCGGCATCATTCGGGCGTGCGGAAATCGTCGCGTTGAAACGCTCCTGGCCCTCGGCAAGAAACAATTTCGTAATGAAAGCAAAACAAACTTAACATGGGATTGCCCGTCCGCGCTAGACTGCGGCTCCACGGCACTTTATAATGCCTGTAGACTGGTTTAGTCTGGGGAAAGAGCGAAACGAGATATCATCGGACAAAGGGGACTTGCGAAGATGATCACCATGGATTACGATGTAGCCGTCATCGGCGCGGGCGTAGTGGGCTGCGCCATCGCGCGGGAGCTCTCGCGCTACCGGCTGGACGTCGCGCTGATCGACGCGGCGGAGGACGTGGCGATGGGCGCCTCCCACGCCAACAGCGCCATCGTCCACGCGGGGTACGATTGCGTGCCCGGCACGCTCATGGCGCGCCTGAACGTGCACGGCAACGAGCTGTACGACCGTTGGTGCCAGGAATTGAACGTGCCCCTCAAGCGCATCGGCACGCTGGTCATCGCCTTTGGCGAGGCGGACGAAGCGGAGCTGAAAAACCTCCTGGAGCTCGGCGAGAAGAACGGCGTGCCCGGGCTGAAGATCATTTCCGGGGATGAGGCGCGGGCCATGGAGCCCATGCTCTCCCAGGACGTGACGGCGGCCCTGTACGCGCCCACCGGCGCCATCACCTGCCCGTACGAGATGACCATCGCCTGCGCGGAGAACGCCCGCCACAACGGCGTCAAGTGGATGATGAACTCTCCCGTCACCTCCATCGAGCGCCGCGGCGACGCCCTGCACGTGACGGCCGGCGTCTACCACCTGCGCGCCAAGTACGTGGTCAACGCCGCGGGCGTGCACGCGGACGAGGTCGCCCGGCTGATCGGCGACGAATCCTTCACCATTAAGCCCCGCAAGGGCGAATATATGCTCCTGGACCGCACGGCGGCGAGCCTGCAGAAGGTCATCTTCCAGACGCCCTCCAAGATGGGCAAGGGCGTGCTGGTCTCGCCCACGGTGGACGGCAACTCCTTCGCGGGCCCCACGGCGGTGGATATCGCCGATAAGGAAGACACATCCGTGACCAGCGCCTCCATCGACGAACTGAGCCGCCTGGCGCTCAAATCCACGCCTTCGCTCAACCTGCGCGGCGTGATCACGAGCTTCGCGGGCGTGCGCGCCCAGCCCTCCACGGGCGATTTCATTATCCGCCCCTCCGAGATCGATCCGCGCATGATCTTCGCCTCCGGCATCTGCTCGCCGGGCCTTTCCAGCGCCCCGGCCATCGCCGAGGAGATCGCCTCGATCCTCAAGGAGGAGGGCCTGCCCCTCAACCGCAAGCCCTTCTTCGACGCCGAGCGCCAGCCCATCCGCGCCTTCCGCCACATGACGGACGAGGAAAAGAAGGCCGCCATCAACGAATCCCCCCTGTACGGCCGCGTGATCTGCCGCTGTGAGACCATCACCGAGGCGGAGATCGTCGAGGCCATCCGCCGCGGCGCGCGCTCGCTGGACGGCGTGAAGCGCCGCACCCGCGCGGGCATGGGCCGCTGCCAGGGCGGCTTCTGCGGCCCGAGGGTGATGGAGATCCTCTCCCGCGAGCTGGATATCCCCATGGAGGCCCTGACGAAATTCGGCGGCGGCAGCAACCTGCTCGTCGGCAAGACCAGAGAGGACGGCAAAAACAAATGAGCTGCATGGTAGACGTTGCCATCGTCGGCGGCGGTCCCGCCGGTCTCGCGGCCGCCCTGGCCGCCAAGGAGGCCAAGCCCGAGGCGAAGGTGCTCGTCATCGAGCGCGACAAGAAGCTCGGCGGCATCCTGCGCCAGTGCATCCACAACGGCTTCGGCCTGCATTACTTCGGTGAGGAGCTCACGGGCCCCGAATACGCCCAGCGCTTCATCGACCGGGTCGAGAAGACGGACATCGAGGTCTGGACGGACACCATGGTCCTGGACGTGAGCCAGAAGCGCGAGATCACCTGCGTGAACACGGAGCTGGGCCTGCAGAAGGTCGAGGCCGGCGCGGTCGTGCTGGCCATGGGCTGCCGCGAGCGCACCCGCGGCGCGCTGAACATCCCCGGAACGCGCCCGGCGGGCGTGTACACCGCGGGCTGCGCGCAGCGCCTGGTGAACATGGAAGGCTTCATGCCGGGCAAGGAGATCGTCATCCTCGGCAGCGGCGATATCGGCCTGATCATGGCGCGCCGCATGACCTGGGAAGGCGCGAAGGTCAAGCTCGTGGCGGAGATCATGCCCTATTCCAGCGGCCTGAACCGCAATATCGTCCAGTGCCTGGTCGATAACGATATCCCCCTCAAGTTCAACCACACCGTGACCGCCGTGAACGGCAGGGAGCGCGTGGAATCCGTCACCGTCAGCGAGGTGGACCCCGCCACGCGCCGGCCCATCCCCGGCACGGAGGAGACCATCCCCTGCGATACGCTTCTCCTCTCCGTGGGCCTCATCCCGGAGAACGAGCTCTCCCTCGCCGCGGGCATCCAGATGGACCGCGTCACCAGCGGCGCCGTCGTGGACGAGACGCGCCAGACCTCCGTGCCCGGCGTGTTCGCCTGCGGAAACGTCCTGCACGTGCACGATCTGGTCGATAACGTCTCCGCCGAGGCCACCCTCGCCGGAGCCGCAGCCGCCCGCTACGCCATCGACGGCCCCAAGGCCACCGAGTGGTACGCCGTCAAGGCCGAGAACGGAGTGCGCTACACCGCGCCGCAGAAGCTCTCCAAGGGCGCTTCCGGCAAGGCGGAGCTCTTCTTCCGCGTGGGCAACCCCGTGAAGAATGCCGCCGTCGAGGCCCGCTGCGGAGACAAGGTCCTCGCGCGCCGCAAGAAGAACATCATGACCCCCGGCGAGATGGAAAAGATCGAGATCGACTTGGCCGAAGTGCAGGGCGAAGTGGTCGTGACGCTCGTGTAACGCGGGGGTTTGCGCGGCCTCACGGCCGCCGCCCGTGTGGGGCTCCGCCCCACACCCCGCCAGGGGACTCCGTCCCCTGGACCCCTGCCGGAGGGCTCCGCCCTCTGGACTCCCGCTTAAGGGACAGAGTCCCTTAAGGATCCCATCATGAGGGATCCGTCGCGGAGCCGGGCAAAGCGGTCCGTCCCCCCTGTCGGACTGGAAAACCGCGGATATATCATATTCCCTGATCGAGGGGCCCGGGGGTGGGGACCCCCCGCCGTCCCCCTCGGACCATGTAAAGGAGATATCAGCATGGAAACGCGCGAAATGACCTGTATCATCTGCCCGATGGGCTGCGCCCTGCGCGTGACGCGCGACGGCGACACCATCACCGTCACGGGCAACACCTGCAAGCGCGGCGAGAAGTACGGCATCCAGGAGATGACCATGCCCATGCGCACGGTGACCACCAGCGTCACCTGCCGCGGCGGCGACCGGCCCTTGGTGTCCGTAAAGACGAAGGACCAGGTGCCCAAGGAGAAGATCGCCGAGGTGCTCGAGGCCTGCCGCGAGGCGAGCGTCCAGGCCCCGGTGCGCGTGGGGGACGTCATCCTCGCCGACGCCGCGGGCGCGGGCAGCGACGTCGTCGCCACCTGCAACGCCGACGCCGTCTGAAAAGACAATGGGGAAATCCCAGGCCGCGGGACTTGCATCCCGCGGCCTTTTCTTGTATACTAATGGATACAAGCAGACGAAAGTCGGTTTCTGCTGGGGACGACGGGAGGACAGGCGCATGCTGAAGATCGAAGGCCTGACAAAATACTACGGAAACGCGCTCGGCGTGCGGGATATCGACCTGGAGGTCTTGCCCGGGGAGATCTTCGGCTTCCTTGGGCCAAACGGCGCGGGCAAATCCACGACTATCCGCTGCGTGATGGATCTGATCAACCGCAACGCCGGGA
Source organism: uncultured Eubacteriales bacterium (assembly GCA_902782795.1). GTDB lineage: Bacteria > Bacillota > Clostridia > Christensenellales > Aristaeellaceae > UBA1224. The sequence goes on from CACZOT010000150.1 coordinate 15,575, forward strand.
CCGTCCTGGTGGACGGAGAGGTGTTCGACCGGCATACCCCCTGGCGCAAGGCGCTGGTGGGATATCTGCCCAGCGAGGCCCGCTTCTACGGCAATATGCGCGTGCGCGATCTCATCGCCTACACCGGGCG
>CACZOT010000151.1 GCA_902782795.1 uncultured Eubacteriales bacterium
GCGCCGCGCAGGAGAGGGGGAGACACACAACCATGACCTGGGAAAAGGGGAGGGAGGGCGTTTTCTTGAACGCGAAGGAAGAAAAAAAGGCCTGGGATCTGCGCACGGTCTCCATCGGCGTATTATGGATCGGCCTGGGGCTGTTGTACATCCTGCTCACGCAGGAGAACGTCTCCGGCTCGAACATGGCGCTGATGCGTCCCATCGGCATGGCGACGGCCCTGTACGCGGCGTTCGTGCTTATCCGCTTCCGCCTGTTCCCCATGAAGGTCTATCCGGAGCTCTGGCTGTTCGGCCTGTACATCGTGGCGGCGTGCGTGCCGGGGTTCTTCCTGGCGGCGGACAGGGCCGCCCACATGCACATGGCGCGGCGGCTGGCGCAGGGGTTCGCGATGGTGGTGAGCGTGTACGTATTCCTGGGCTTGACGAGATCGAGCCGCCCCATCCTGTGGCTGCTGCTCGGGGCGTCGCTGATCTTCGCGGCGCTGGGCCTGGCGGGCCGCATCACCTACTACCGCGTGTTCCGCCAGACGCTGGGCGGCCTGAACGCGAACATCTACGCCCGCACGCCCATGTTCGGCTTCCTGGCCTGCCTGGGGCTGATGAACGCCTGTCGCGGCTGGAAGCGGATCGCCTTCGTGCCGGCGCTGGCGGCCTGCGCCTATATGCTGCTCGTGTCCGGCTCGCGCGCGACAATCCTCTCCTGGGCGTCGGGAACGGCGGTCTACATCGCCCTGACCGCGCCGCGCGAGGATCTGCGCGGCTTCTACCGCAAGGTGCTCCTGCCCGCGGCGGCGGGCGCGGCCGTATTGTGCGTGGTGGTGCTCCTGATCCGCAACCCCTACCAGCTCAAGAGCTTCTGGACGCGCGCCACCATGTTCTTCTCCGACGGCAACCATTCCACCTCCAGCCGCCTGGCTGCCATCACCGAGGCGCTGCGCCAGTTCGCGCGTCATCCGGTCTTCGGCATCGGGGCCTACCAGTTCCGCACGCTGACGGCCGGGACGCTCGACCTCAACCACGCCCACTGCGACCTGGCCGAGCTCCTCATGGCCTACGGCCTGGTGGGAACGGCGCTGTACGTCGCCTGCGCCTTCTACGGCGCGCGCGGCATCGTGCGCACGCTGCGCCTGCAGGGGCTGAAGAACCCGCCCGCGGGCAGCATGGCCGCGACCATGGCGGGCCTGTTCGTGGCGTATCTGGTGATGGGACTGGGGGATATCACCATTTATGAGATGAACTGCCAGTTCGTATGGGCGGCGCTGACGGCCTGCGGCATGCTCAACCGCCTCAACGGCACGGCGGTATAGGGGGCGGGAAAATGGACGCCCGCGAGATTCTGAACGCGTACTATGGCGCGTACGACGAGGAGGGCCGCCTCCTCTCGCGGCACGGGCAGGTGGAATACCGCACCACCATGCGCTATATCCAGCGGTTTCTGCGGCCCGGCGCGCGCGTTCTGGAGATCGGCGCGGGAACGGGGCGCTATTCCCTCGCCATCGCCGAAATGGGCTATCCTGTGGACGCGGTGGAGCTGGTCGGGCATAATATCGAGCAGTTCCGCGCCAAGATCCGGCCGGGCCTGGAGGTCTCCGTGCGCCAGGGGAACGCCATGGATCTCTCCTTTTTGCCGGACGAGAGCTACGACCTGGTGCTGCTGCTCGGGCCCATGTACCACCTCTTTACCGGGGAGGACCAGCGCCGCGCCTACTCGGAGGCCGTGCGCGTGACGAAAAAGGGCGGCGTGCTCATGACGGCCTTCTGCATGATGGATCCGACCATTCTCCAGTACGGCTTTGTGAAGGGCAACGTCCCGGACCTGATCGCCAAGGGCCTTCTGGACACGGAAGAGTTCCGCGCCCGCTCCACGCCCGCCGAGCTCTTCCAGCTCTGGCGCACGGAGGACATCGCCCGCCTGGTCGGGGCGTTCCCCGTGGAGAGGCTGCGCCTCGTGGGCACGGATATGGCGACGAACTACCTGCGCGAGGCGGTGGATTCCATGGACGACGAGATGTTCGAGCTCTACCTGCGCTACCATTTTTCCATCTGCGAACGGGCCGACCTGATCGGCGCCTCGCACCACACGCTGGATATCGCCCGGCGTCTTTGCTAGTTTCCGCATTGTTCCCCCTGTCAGAATTTCCCAATGGAAAAACGGGAACAACGAGAACGTTTTCGAGGTCTTAAATGCGAATCTCATGAGGGAGGGATTGAAAGATGAAAAGACGGATTCTGGTACTTCTGACGGCGCTGCTGCTCGTTCTCTCGATGACGGGCGCGGCTCTGGCGGAAACAGTCAAGACGCAGGCGAGCGACGGCTCCCTGTGGGTGCGCGGCGGCCCGGGCACCGAGTACGAGAAGGTCACCTACGTCAAGAACGGGCAGAGCATCACCGTGCTGGAGAAGGGCGAGGTCTGGTGCAAGATCAAGGTCGATTCCAGCGGCAAGGTGGGCTACATCAAGGGCAAGTATATCGTCTCCGGCAGCGCCCCGACGCCGGCGCCTTCGTCCGGCGGCGTCTACGACGTGGGCCGCGTGGTCACCAAGTACGCCAATTCCCGCGTGAACCTGCGCAAGGGCCCCGGCACCAAATACGCCATCAACGGCTCCTATGCCCGCGGCGCCATCGCCAAGATCACCGGATCGGACGGCAATTGGTACATCGTGCGCATGCGCGACGGCCAGAGCGGCTACATGAGCAAGAATTACGTCTCGATCGGCGCTTCCGGCAAGACCACCGCCAACGTCAACCTGCGCAAGGGCGCGGGCACCAATTACGGCGTCATCAAGGTCATCGGCAAGGGCGGCTCCGTGACGGTGCTCGCCGTCGCTGGCAACTGGGTCAAGGTCAAGGCCGGCAACGCCACCGGCTACCTCTACAGCAAGTACGTCAGCTTCTGACGCGGCTTCAGGAGGGGGAACGGCGGAGGGCTCTGCGCTCCCGCCAAAGGGCCAAAGGCCCTCTGGACTCCCGTCCTGGGGGATTTCATGAAAATCGGGCTCCGGTACCCTGTCGAAAGGATACCGGAGCCCGATTCATTATGGAAGGACTGCCTGTATATTGCGAGATGCCCCATACGGGATTTACGCGGGCCCTTGAACGGCCCTTAAGCGGGTTCCAGGAGAGGAGTCCCTGGCGTTCTTCTCCCCGCGATCACAGGCTGACCTTCTTGTCCAGCAGCCAGGCGCTCCCGAAGAGGGAGAGGAGGATGACGACGGCGTTCTGGATGAGTTCGGGCACGAGCGCGCGCACGAGCTGGCGCACGTTCTCAAACGCATCGACGCCGCGCACCCAGAGGCTGGAGAGGCGGTTGAGGCCAAAGAGGATGAGCAGATATACCAGCACGGTCACGAAGCCGCGGCCCTTCTTCTGCTGCATGACGGTGGCGCTAAAGGTCACGGCGAAGTAGGCCACGACCAGATAGCCGATGACCTGCACCAGCACGTTCGCGGCGGTGAAGCCGACCAGCAGGTAGAACTGCGAGAGGTTGATGTTCTGGGATTGGAGGAAGGAATCGATCATCTCGTAGAAGCTGGTCATCTCATTGTAGCGCTCGAGCAGGAGCTTGAGATCCAGCACGCACAGTCCGCCCAGCAGCCCGCCGAAGACCAGGGCGGCAAAGAGGGTGAAGAGCGTCTTGGCGGCCATGATGGCCAGACTCGAGTTGGGCGTGAGAAAGATGAGGTAGCTCGTCTTCTGCTTGAGCTCGTTGGAGTAGGAAGCGATGCCCACCGCGAACACGGCGATGGCCGCCGCGAAGCCGGACACGGCCAGGAGCACGGCGGCGGTGACGGTGTTGCCGTAGGAATCCGCGGACAGCGAGATGAGGTAGTACGCCTCCAGGGCGATGATGGCCGCAAGCAGGATGCCCAGGGCGGCGCGGGATTTGCGCACCTCGTACTTGATCAGCTTAAACATCCGCCTGCGCCTCCCCTCCGTAGATCTCGCGATAGAGCTCCACCACGGTTTTGCCGCGCTCGGAGCAGATGGTCTCTTTGTCGCCGCAGAGGACGATCTCGCCGTTGCGCATGAAGATGAGCGTGTCGATCATGGGCTCAAGCTCGTCCACCAGGTGGCTGGAGACGATCATAGCCCGGCCGTCGCCGCGGTTCTCCTCGATGAGGCGGATGGTGCGCTCGCGCGCGAGGATATCGATGCCGTTGAGGGGCTCGTCCAGCATGGTCAGGCGGCTCTGGCGGGCGAAGGCAGCCGCCAGCTTCACCTTGGCCATCATGCCGGAGGAGAGGGCGCGCACCTTGCGCTTTTCGGCCAGATCCTCCCGGGAGAGCATCTCCTCGAAGCGGGGGATGGAGAAATCCTCGAAAAAGTCGGCGAAGTAGCGGCCGACGTCGCGCACGGTCATGTAGGAATAGAAGTAATTCTCCGTGGGCATGTAGCAGACGTGCTTTTTGCTCTCCACGCCGCAGGGGACGCCGTCGAAGAGGATGGAACCGCCGTCGGGCTTGGTGAGCCCGGCGATCATCTTCATGAGGGTGGTCTTGCCGCTACCGTTGGGGCCGAGCAGGGCCGCGAGGCGGCCGTCCTCCAGGCGGAGGGTGGCGTCCTTGACGGCGGTCACGCCGATGTATCGCTTGGTGACGTTGTTGATCTCGAGCATGGGAACTCCTTTCCATGTGTTCGTTTGCTCCGCCGGGGAAAGCCCCTGGGAGCGGGGAAGCGGGTTCAGCGGCCGTCCATGGCCAGCATGGCCGCGCCGAGGATCCCCGCCTTGTTGCCGAGGCTCGCCAGCGCGATGTTGGCCTTCGGGCCGCGGGGGATGGAGGGGCTGGCGGTTTCGAGCTCATACCTGAGCGGCGCAAGAAGGGTATCGCCCGCTTCGCTCAGGCCGCCGCCGATGACGAGCAGCTCCGGCCGGAACACGGAGACGAGGCTGCTCACGCCGATGGCCAGCTCGTGGATATAGCGGGTGAAGACGTCCGAGAGGGCCGCGTCGCCCGCCCGCACGCCGCGCACGACTTCCGCGGCGTCCAGGCCGCCCGCCATGCGCGAAAGGGCGGCGGCGGAGGCGTAGCGCTCCCAGCAGCCGCGGCCGCCGCAGGCGCAGTCCTCGCCGTCGGCGTGGGTGACGATATGCCCGACCTCCGCGCCGGAATGGTCCGAGCCGCGCCAGGGGTATCCATTGATGAGGAAGGCGCCGCCGATGCCCGTGCCGATGGTCACGTACACGACGTCCTTCATGCCCCGGCAGATGCCCGCGCGCCATTCGGCGTAGAGCGCGCCCTGCACGTCGTTGTCCATGGCCACGGGCACGCCCACGGCCTCGCGCAGGTAGTCCCCCATGGGCACGTTCCACCACTCCAGGTTTCCGGCGATGACGGTGCCCTTCTTGGGGTCCACGCGCCCGGCGCTCACCGCGCCGACGCCCGCCACGGGCAGGCCGCTCTCGCGGATCATCTCGCCGATGAGGGCCGCGGTGGCCTTCGGGCCGTCCTTGGGGGTTTCGCGGCGGTCCAGATGGACGAAATCGTTCTTCTCGCTGTCGAACACGCCCATCTTCACGCGGGTGCCGCCGATATCGATGCCAGCGTAATACATGGTTTCTCTCTCCTGTATGTGGAATTGGAAGATCAGGCGCGCTCCGCCCCGCCGTCCACGATGGCGAAGGCGGGCCGATAGTCTTCGTCCCAGGCGGCCAGGCAGGCGCGCGCGCCCACGCGGACGTGCCCCAGGCCCGCGATGCCCAGGTACTCCGCGGGCACCGTGGAGGCCATGCGGAAGACCTCGGCGGGATCGTACCCCAGGGAAACGAGGTTTTTCACGCCCGTATCCGCCTGCTTCGCGCCGCCGGCGATGCCGCCGCTCTCGGTGAAATTGAGGCCGCCCTTGACCACCACCGAATGGTTGCCGCCGTAGTAGACGCCGTCCGGCAGGCCCGCGGTGGAGACGCTGTCGGAGATGACGGCCACGCGCCGCGTTCCCTTGAGGCCAATGAGCACGCGCAGCATCTCCGGGGCCACGTGCACGAAATCGCAGATGGCCTCGCAGGTGACGCGGTCGTCCAGGAGGGCGGCGCCGAGCACGCCGGGCTCGCGCTGGTTCAGGGGTCGGGCGGCGTTATAGAAATGGGTGACGCCGGTGAACGCGCCAGCCTCGAAGGCGGCCTGGGCCTGGGCGCAGGTGGCGTCCGTATGGCCCGCCTGCACGCGGATGCCCATGCCTTCGAGCTGTTTGCCCAGGGCGATGGCGCCCTCCATCTCCGGCGCGATGGTGATGGCCCGGACGATCTCCTCGTGCCCGCCGCACAGGGCCAGGAAGTTTTCCATGGTCGGCGGCAGGAAGTTCTTCTCGTTCATGGCACCCTTGCGCACGGGGTTGAGGAACGGCCCTTCCAGGTGCACGCCCTCCACGCGCGCGCCGGGGAAACCGCCGCTCTTCTGCTCCTCCATGACGCGCGCGGCGAAGCGCACGGCGTTGGCGGTGACCTCGATGGGCCCGGAGCCGAGGGTGTACAGCACGTTGGTGACGCCGTGCTCGGCGAGCATCTTCAGCCAGGCGCGGCATTTTTCCTCGTCCGGATGCGTGGCGTCGAAGCCCATGGCTCCGTGCTCGTGCTTGTCCAGAAGGCCGGGGGTGAGGATGTCGGCGACGAGGCTGGTCTCCTCCATTGTTCCGGGCGCGATGGCGGCGACGCGGTCCTTTTCCACCGTCACCACCTGGTCGGTGAGGAAGCCCTCGTCCGTGAGAAGGCGGCGTGCGAATATCTTCATGCAAAAGTCCCTCGCTTTCTGATCTGCGGCGAAAGTGTGTTCAAGGATATGCTATCACAAGCGGGCAGGGCGCGCAACCTCATACGACGGTGATCCGGTGGATCTGCCTGGGGGCGCCGAAGCGGATGGGCAGCAGGCTCTCGCCGACGCCGTTGGAGACGAGCATGCGCGCGCCGTCGATCTCCCGCCAGCCGGAGAGGAAAAAAAGGCGGCTCTTTTTGACGTAGCGCCGGCCGTAGCCCAGGGAGTAGACTGAGAAGCCGCCCAGGCGGATCTGCCCGCCGTGGGTGTGGCCGGAGAGGATGAGCTGCGGGGGCTGCGCGGCCGTGCGGAAGGCGGCGTCCGCAGAGCTGGGGTAGTGGCACAGGAGGACGCGCAGGTCGTTTTCCCCCGCTCCGCGGAAGAACCCTCGGGCGGTCGGCGCGCCGTATTTCCATTCGTCCATGCCGCCGATAAAGACGCGCCCGCCGCCCCAGGGGACGACGGCCTGCTCGTTCACCAGGAGGCGCATGCCCGCCTTCGCCGCCATGCGGCGCAGGTTGGGGAAGGCCGAGCCGAAGCACTCCTTGTCGTTGTTGCCGAGCACCCCGTACATGCCCAGCGGCGCGCCCGTCCGGGGCAGCAGGGAGAAGAACGCCCGCTGGTGCGGCAGAGTCTCCGCGTAATCGCCGCCCCAGAGGATGAGGTCGGCCCCGAGCGCGTTGATCCGCTCAAAGAGCGCCTCCGCGGCTTTGGGCCTGTACATATTGGAAATGTGGATATCCGTGACGAAGGCGATCTTCAGGCCGCGCATGCACGCGGGGCCGGGAAGCTCGTGCTCGCACAGGCGGATGCGGCGCCGGGGCATGGCGGTCACCTCCTGGAAGTATGGAGATCGGGCCGGGGCTTGGCCGCGGCCCGCGCGGGGGAGGGCAGTCAATCGATCGCGTTTTCGATCTTGGTATAGGTGCCGTCCTCGCGCTGGACGTATTTGCGGCGGCGGTTCTTCTCGATCTTGGCGAGGATGGCGGACTCGAGATCCACATTGTTCATCTGGGCGAAGCCCAGAAGATAAATGGCCACGTCGGCCATCTCCTCGGCGAGCTCGGAGGAATCGCCGTCGGCGCGGTTGCGCATGTCCTCGTAGGCGCGGAAGACCTCGGTCACCTCGTTGTAGAGGTAGCACACTTCCAGGCGCATATCGGTGAGGTTGAAGCCGTGTTCCACCTTGTTCTGATAGACAGCGCGCTGCAGATCCCTGAGATCGACCATGCTGGAAGCCTCCTTATTCCTGTTCGCGGGAGGGGCAATCCTCCACGCAGGCGGCGCAGTTGCCGCCGCAATGCCCGCCCAGGACGATCTCGCCGGCCTCGATGCGCAGGGGCTGGTGCTCCACGCCCTCGTCCAGGAAGATCTCCCCGCAGGGCTTGAAGCCGTATTTCGCGTAAAACCCCACAGCGGGCAGCTGGGCGTCCGCCACGATATAGGGGGCGTTCTGCCGCAGGGCGAGATCGAGCAGCATGCGGATGGCGAGGTCGCCATAGCCTTGGCCGCGGCAATCCTTACGGGTGCACATGCGGCCGATGTGGAAGCGGTTCTGCCCGTCGATGAAGAGGCGGCCGGTGGCGGCGGGCTTCTCATTCTCGTCATAGACGAGGGCGTAGAAGGCCATGTCGTCGTACTTGTCGCGCTCGAGGGCGGGGTCGAAGCCCTGCTCGTCGCAGAAGACCTCTTTGCGCAGGGCGAGGATGGGGGCGATATCGCCCGAGGACGTAAAGTATTTACCGTGGACCATCGTTTGTACCTCCCATGGAGAAGGAATTTGCCGGGGCGGCGTCGAATCGTTTATCGCCTCAAAAGCGAGAACAGGGGGAAGAACATGGACAGACGTTCGATCGACCGCATCAACGCGCTGGCGCGCCTGTCGCGCGTGCGGGAACTCACGCCCGAGGAGAGCGAGGAGCGCGCCGAGCTGCGCATGAAATACCTCGCGGGCTTCCGCGCCCAGATGCGCGGGCAGCTGGAGAACACCGTGGTGGAATACCCGGACGGCACGCGCAAGCCTCTGCGCGAAGCGGGCCGCAAAAAGCCGCGCTGAAGGCTCCCTTCCACTATTGTACACCAAAGCGGCGCGCGCGTATATTGTCCGGCGGTTATTTTTCCGCAAGAGGCGCCCGCGGGCAAACTGCGGCTTGTAATTTGCGCCGGTTCCGGGTATAATGCCCTGGGGGCGTACCGCCCCGAATATGCATGAGGAAAGGAGCGTGATTCCATGGATGAGGAACTGGACCTGGTCGTTCTGACGGACGAGGACGGGAATGAACTCACGATGGAAGTGCTCGATTATTTCTTCTACGAGGGACAGGAATACGCCGTGATGACCGAATACGACGAGAATGCCCCGGAGGATGAAGAGGAGGCCGATGCGCCCCAGCGCGACGCCTTTATCATGAAGGTCCAGCCCGTCGGTGAAGACGAGGAAGAGTTCGTGCCCATCGAGGACGAGCTCTCGGACAAGCTGATCGAGTTCGTCAATACCGAGCTCTACGCCGCCGGCGACGACGACGCGGAGTACGGCGAGTACGACGACGAGGACGGGGAATGACCCGCGGCGGCCTGTCCGCTTCCGGTACCGTCTCGAAAAAGCAAAAAGGGAGCGCGGCCGATCGGGGCCGCGCTCTTCTTTCGCGTTATCTGGCCGCCGGATCCTTCCAGCGGTGGACGTACATGCGCGCGGGCTGTTCCTCTCCGTCGCCCTGGGCCATGCAGAAGAATTCCCAGCCGTAGCGCTCGTAAAAGCCGGTGTGATCCGTAAGGAGATAGACCGTCTTCACGCCCGCCCGGGCCAGATCGGCGCAGGCGCGGTCCAGGAGCTTCCCCGCCAGGCCCCGGCGGCGGTGCGCTTCCTCCACATATACGGCGCAAATGTTCGGCGCGAGGTCCTTGCGGTCGTGAAAATCGTTCTCGATGACGCCGACGCCGCCGGCGATCCCGCCCTCGCCCATGGCGACGTACCAGGCGGGCACCGGTCCCTGCGCCGCGAGCGCTTCCCGCATGCTCTCCAGATACGCCTCTTCCGGGATGCTCCACTTTTCGTGGAACCACTTTGCCGCGCGCTCCAGGAGCTCCGGACGCTCCCGGATGGCGATGATCTCGTAATCGTTCATGCGCGTCGCCTCCTTTTATCTGCATTATACCGCTATGCGAGGGATCTGTACAGCGCGCGGGGACGGGAGCCAGGCTGGACCTCTGGCAGAGGGCTCCGCCCTCTGCACTCCTGCCAGGGGCTCCGCCCCTGCACCCTGGGCAGAGGGCTCCGCCCCTGCACCCTGGGCAGAGGGCTCCGCCCTCTGCACTCCCGGCAGGGACTCCGTCC
>CACZOT010000152.1 GCA_902782795.1 uncultured Eubacteriales bacterium
ACTTCCTCCAGTGCGTGCTCTCCGGCTTCGGCACGGCGGTGGGCTACACCCTGGCCATCGTGCTGCTGGCGGGCATCCGCAGCCGCATCCATGAGGAAGACCTGCCCGCGCCCCTGCGCGGCGCGCCGATCGTGATGATCGCCGCGGCGCTGATGTCCATCGCCTTCATGGGCTTCACGGGCCTGTCGTTCTGATTGGGGGAGAGTTAGCAATGAACATCATTCTCATCACCACGATCACCATCACCGTCATCGGCGTCATCGTCGGCGCAGGGCTGGTCTTCGCGGACAAGAAGTTCCACGTGGAGGTGGACGAGCGCGAGACAGCCGTGCGCGCGGCCTTGCCCGGCAACAACTGCGGCGCCTGCGGATACGCCGGCTGCGACGCCATGGCCGCCGCCATCGCCAAGGGCGAGGCTCCGGCCAACGGCTGCCCCGTGGGCGGCGCGAGCGTGGCCGCGGCCGTCAACGCCATCATGGGCACAGACGCCGAGGCCGCGGAGCGCAAGGTGGCCTTCGTCAAGTGCAAGGGCAGCTGCGACGTTACGCGCAACCAGGGCAACTATGTCGGCCCCATGGATTGCCGCAGCGTCGCCCTCAACGGTCTGACCATCACCGAGTGCGGCTACGGCTGCCTGGGCCTGGGCTCCTGCGTGCAGGCCTGCCCCCAGGGCGCGATCCGCGTGGACAACGGCGTCGCCGTGGTCAACGAGGCCAAGTGCGTGGGCTGCGGGCTGTGCGTGAAAGCCTGCCCGAAGGGTCTGATCGAGCTCGTGCCCGAGAGCAACCGCGTGCGCGTCCAGTGCTCCAACCGCGATCGCGGCCCGGCCGTCAAGGCGGTCTGCGAGGCGGGCTGCATCGGCTGCCAGCTGTGCACGCGCCAGTGCGAGTTCGACGCCGTGCACGTCAACGACAACCTCGCGCGCATCACGTACGCCAACTGCACCCAGTGCGGCAAGTGCGCGGAAAAATGCCCGGCCAAGGTCATCACCCGGCCGGCGGCGCAGTAGGGGAGGCGCGGTATGGAAAAGCGCAATCAGCTCATCAAGTTCATCGTTTCCGGCCTGATCGTCGTCGCGGCGGTGCTGCTGCTGGCGGGGCTTCTGGGCGGAGACATGATGTACCATCTGGCCAACCGCGGGGAACTGGGCCCGCTGAGCCGCGAGGACATCTCCTATCTGCATGTGGACGCGCCCGCTGCCACGAGCAGGGACGGCGCCGTCAGCGCCTCCGACTGGGCCCAGGCGTATCCCTATATCGTCGCCACCATGGGCAATAACGACCGCAACACCTACGTGGTCGATTATCTGGAGCAGGATCCGTACCTCGTCAACATCTACGAGGGCTTCGGCTTCGCCAAGGATTACGGCAGCGCCCGCGGCCACGAGTACACCCTGGAGGACGTGGCCAAGACCCAGCGGCCGCATGCCCTGGCCAACTGTCTCACCTGCAAGACGCCCAACTTCACCAAGCTCGTCAACGATCAGGGCGTGGGCGTCTACACCATGGATTTCAACGAAGTGCTCGACATGATGGAGGAGAACGTCAGCTGCTACAACTGCCACGGCAACGACGCGGGCAACGCGGGGCAGATCACCATCACCCACTCCTATGTGCTCACGGCCCTGGGCGAGAACGCTTCCGCCATCGATCCGGCCACCCTTTCCTGCGGCCAGTGCCACATCGAGTATTACTTCACCCCCACCGATAAGGAGACCATGATGCCCTACTCCAGCGTGGAGGGCATGACGCCCGAGGCCATCCTCGCCTATTACGACGAGATGGTCCTCCCGGACGGCACCGTAGGCTTCTACGATTGGGTCCAGCCCGGCACCGGCACGCGCATGCTCAAGGCGCAGCATCCGGAGATGGAGACCTACCTCCTGGGCCCGCACGCGGCGCTGCTCAACTGCGCGGATTGCCACATGGCCGTGGAGATGGCCGAGGACGGCACCGTCTACCACAGCCACATGATCGAGAGCCCGCTGGCGAATGCGACGCTCCTGTCCACCTGCGCCCAGTGCCATGGAGACACGGATATGGTCGCCTTCGTGGGCCGCATCCAGGAGCGCGTCACCGCGCGCGAGACCGAGGTGGGCCTGAAGCTCTCCGGCCTGAAGGACGCCCTTACCGAGGCCGTGTCCGCCGGCGCCATGAGCGAGGCGGAGCTGGACGCCGTGCGCGCGCTGCACCGCGAGGCCCAGTGGTTCTTCGATTTCTGCTATGTGGAGAACGCCGAGGGCGCGCACAATTCCGCCCTCGCCTTCCACTGCCTGGATACCTCCGAAGCCAAGATCGACGAGGCCCTGGCTCTGCTGGGCCTGTAATTGCGCGGCAACGGGCCAGGGAGGCAGCGCCTCCCTGGCCCGTCTTCTGCCCGAAAGGAATCCGTCTTCCATGAAAAAGGTCTGGATATTCCTCTCCTCCATGCGCTTTGCCATCATCCTCCTGGGCGTGCTGGCCGCAGCCTGCGCCGCGGGCAGCTTCATCACCCAGGGGCAGAGTCTGGAATGGTACGCCTCGGTCTATTCCAAGCGCACGGCGGCCCTGATCGTCGCGCTGCGCCTGGACGACGTGTACCACAGCTGGTGGTTCTTGCTGATGGCGCTGTTCCTGTGCGGGAATCTGCTCGCCTGCAGCGTCGTGCGCCTGCCCCGGGTGCTGCGCCTCACGCGTTCGGCCGCCGATCCCGAAGCGCTGCTGGCCGGGCCGGCGACCGTCACCCGCGAAGGCGTCGCGGACCCGGAGGCCCTCTTTCTGGCCATGCGGATGCCCAAGCCCAAGCGCGCGCAGGTTTCTGGCCGGGAAGCGCTCGTTTCGGCGCAGAACCGCGCCGGGTATTGGGGCGCGTGGATCTGCCACCTGGGCATCCTGCTGTTGATCCTCGGCTTCGGCCTGGGCCAGATGACCCACCGAGAGTGGGTCGCCTACGGCGTGCCCGGGCGCACCTGCCAGGTGGGTGATACGGATTACCTCCTCACCATCGACGATTTCCGCGTGGACCTGCGCGCGGACGACACCGTGGAGCAGTACACCGCCGATATCACCGTGCGCAGCACCCTCACGGGGGAGGCGCGCTCGGCCCGGATCAGCGTCAACGCCCCCGCGGAGCTCTTCGGCTACAAGTATTATCAGAACTCCACGGGCTGGGCGGCGCGCGTCACGGTGGAGAAGGACGGCGAGACGCTCCAGGACGAGGTCCTCTGCGCGGGGGAATACCTGCGCGTGACGGATCTGCCCGATCTCGCCGTGTACTTCAACGCTTTCTATCCGGATTACGTGCTCCTGGAGGGGCGCGGCCCGGCCACGGCTTCCGGCAGCCTCAACAACCCCGGCTATCTCTATTCGCTCTACTACCAGGAGAACCTGGTGGGCATGAACGCCCTGCTCGCGGGCGAGGAGATCAAGGTGGACGGGTACGTCATCCGCTTCTCCGAGCCGCGCAATTACACTGTCATCCAGGTCAAGCGGGACCGCTTCGCCCCGCTCGCGCTGGCCGGCGGCCTCGTGACCACGCTGGGCCTGCTCCTGGCCCTGTACGTGCAGCCGCGCGCCGTCTGGGCCGTGCGGGACGACGCGGGGAAATGGACCGTCTCCGGCCTCAGCCCCAAGGGCGGCGTGCTCTTCGCCGAGCGCTTCGCCGAGGCGGCGGGGGATGTCGAAAAGCAAACCACATAAGGGGAATACGCAAATGCTGCAAACAGAAAACGCGCTCTTTACCATCGTCATGGTGCTGTATTTCGCGGCGATGATCCTTTATTTCCTCTTCATCGCCGTCAAGAAAGACCGCCTCGCCACGGCCGCCGCGGCGGTGCAGACGGCGGGCCTCGTCCTCCACACGGCGGCGCTCGTCTGCCGGGGCATCGGCGCGGGCAGGCTGCCGCTGACGAACCAGTACGAGTTCGCCACCAGTTTCGCCTGGGGCCTCTGCCTGGTGAGCCTGGTGTTCATCTGGCGCTTCAAGTTCCCCATGCTGGGGGCGTTCGCCGCGCCGGTGATCTTCCTCGTCATCGGCTACGCGGCCATGCAGAGCAGGGAAGTCCGCGAGCTCATGCCCGCCCTGCGCAGCAACTGGCTGGGCTTCCACGTCTCCACGGCCATCATCTCCTACGGCGCGTTCGGCGTCTCCTTTGTGCTCTCGATCATCTTCCTGCTGCGCGGCAGCATGCGCGATCAGGGCTTCTGGGATAAGCACGTCCCCTCCCGCGAAAAGCTGGATCTCATCAGCTATCGCAGCGTCAGCCTGGGGCTTCTGTTCCTGACGTTCACCATCGTGACCGGCGCCATCTGGGCGGAGCGCGCCTGGGGCAGTTACTGGTCCTGGGACCCGAAGGAGACCTGGTCTCTGGTGACATGGATCGTATACGCCGTGTACCTGCATTTGCGCCTTCGCCGGGGCTGGCGCGGCCAGGCGGCCGCCTGGTTCGCGGTGGTGGGGTTCGTGTGCGTGATGTTCACCTACGTGGGCGTGAACACTTTCCTGCCGGGCATCCACAGCTACGCCTGAGCCTTCCGAAAAAAAGAAGCTCCCCCAAGCCGGGGGAGCTTCTTTGCGTATCGCGGAGGTCAATGCAGGCTGCAGGCGCGGTCGGCGCGGAACATGGCCTCGACCACGGGCAGCATGGTGATGTAATCGCTGCGGAACACGGTGGACAGGCGGATGATCTCCTCGCGCCCGGCCCGAGCGGCCTCGTCCTCGATGGCGAAGACGCGCATGCCCGCCGCGGCGGCGCTGCGGATGGCGTAGGCGGCGTCCTCGAAGACGACGGCCTCGTCCTTGTCCACACCCAGCATCTGGGCGACGCGGGGGAAATAGGCGGGGCTGCTCTTGCTCAGGCCCACCTCCGGCCCGCTGACGATGAACTCCATGTACGGCGCGACGCCGTGGTGCTCCAGGGCGCGCCGGGCGATGTCCGCCGGGGTGGCCGTGGCCACGCACATGCGCACGCCCCGCTCCTTCAGCATTTCCAGAAAGGGCATGAGGCCCTTCTTTGGCTCGACCACCGTGCGGTAGAGCGGGTCCAGATGGCGCTCGTAATCCGCCACGATGGCGTCCCGATCCATGCACAGGTGCGGGTAGCGCGCGGCGTAGATGGTCGCCGCTTCATAGGAGGAGGTCTCCATCAGACGCGCGGCGATCTCCTCCGGGATCTCCACGTTGTTGCGCTCGGCGAAATAGCGGTTCTGCAGCCGCCATTGGGGCATACTGTCCAGAAGGGTGCCGTCCATATCGAAGATCGCCCCGCGAAAGCCAGCCAATGTCATCCCTCTTTCTGCGTGTGATAGGGGGCTATTCGGCCCCGGTGAGACGCGACAGCGCGCAGCGCAGAGCCGCGTCCGGGTCGGTAAAGGAACCCTGGGCGAAATCCGGCCGCCCGCCGCCCTTGCCGCCGCACGCGCGCGTGGTCTCGGTCAGGAGCGCGCCCATGGGCCGCTCGCAGCCCTCGCCGCGCACGAACGCCGCCAGCGCCGGGGTTCCAGGCTCCGGGCAGGAGGCGAGCAGCGCGTAAACAGGGCCCTGCGCCGCGATGGCGCTGGCGGCTTCGCGCAGGGTCTCCATATCCAGACCGTCCAGGCGCACCGCCACCGCCTTGCGGCCATCCGCCGTGGGCACGGCCTCCTGCAGGAGCTCCGCCGTGCGCGCCAAGGCGGCCTCCCGCTTGCAGGAACGCAGCTGCGCAGAGAGCGCTCCCGCCTTGTCCATGAGGCGCCGCACGGCCTCCGGCAGTTCTTCCCAGGAGGAGGAGAGCAGCTCCGCGGCGCGCAGGCAGGCGTCCGTCTTGCGGCGGTTGTCGCGCACGGCCCGCATCCCGCAGACGAAGGAGATGCGCACCTTGCCTCGGCTGGGCCTCGCCTCAAGGATGCGGATGCAGCCGACCTCGCCCGTGCGGCGCGGGTGCGTGCCGCCGCAGGCACAGTATTCGTCCGGGAAAATGTGCACGATGCGCACGTGTTCCGTGACGCTGCTCGCCTTGCGCAGGGGGACGGAGGGCAATTCGTCCGCATCCGGGAACCAGCAGCGAACGGGCTCGTCCCGCTGGATCCAGGCGTTGATCTCTTCCTCCATGGAGACGAGCTCCTCCTCCGGGATGTGGGTGGAGCCGTCCGGGAGCGTCACGTCGATGGTGGAGAATTCCTCGCCGATGTGCAGGCCGTGGGTGAAGCCCTGGTAGCGCGCGAAGACCGTATGCGCGAGCATGTGCTCGCCGCAGTGCTGCTGCATATGATCGCGCCGGCGGGCGGCGTCGATGCTGCAGTGTACGCGCTCGCCTTCAGCCAGCTCGCCGCGAATCGTATGCACGACGTCGCCGTCCTCCACGGAGACGTCCAGGATCTCATGCCCGGCGATGGAGCCGAAATCGTAAGGTTGGCCGCCGCTGGTGGGGTAGAAGGCACTGCGGTCCAGCCAAATGCGCGTCTGGCCGTCTTGCGCGTCGACGCGCGTGACGACGGCGTCGAATTCCAGGAGATAGGGGTCGTCGTAATACAGACGTTCGGTCACAAAGAGCATCTCCCCTTGCGTATTCTTCCTTATCATACCCCGACCGGCAGGATTTGGCAAGTATGCGCGCAGGGCGGTCCGGGGAGACTGGAAATATGGACGGCGGAAGAACGCGGAGAATTAACAATTAAGAGTATTGACTTTCTTTGACCTTTTAGGTAAAATAAGGTCAGTCGAAAGGGAAACAGCCCGGAGACCGAAATGAGAACATTGAACAAACGGACCTGACAAGGAGGGTTTTATAATGATGACAAATCTGATGCCTTATCGCAGCAATCTTCTTTCCCGCAACGATCGTGATGACGGCTGGTTCATGAGTGATTTCTTCCGCCCGTTCTTCGGCAGCGAAATGTGGAACCAAAACGCCTTCCGCGTGGATGTGAAGGACAACGGGGACAGCTATCTGCTCGAGGCGGAGCTGCCCGGCGCGAAGAAGGACGATGTGCATATCGACGTCGAGGACGGCGTGCTCACCATTTCCGCGCAGCTCAACAACCACTCCAAGGAGGAGCGGGACGGCTACATCATGACGGAACGCCGCAGCGGCAGCTTCTCGCGGTCCTTCTCGCTGGATAATATCCGCGAGGAGGAGATCAGCGCCGAGTATGTGGACGGCGTCCTCAAGCTGACTCTGCCCAAGCAGCAGGAGGAGACCAGGCAGCCTCGCCGCATTGAGATCCAGTAACGTGGGGGTACGGGCGGTCCGGCCTTTGGCCGAGCCGCCGGGCCACGAGGTCCCGCGCCTGAACGGCGCGCGGGACCTCGTGGCCTTTGCGCGCATGGGCGAAGCCCATGC
>CACZOT010000153.1 GCA_902782795.1 uncultured Eubacteriales bacterium
GTCGCCGGCAAGGAGACCGCCCAGCTCTACATCGCCCAGCCGGGCGCCGATCCCAAGGTCCGCCCGATCCGCCGTCTGGAGGGCTTCGAGAAGGTCGAGCTCCAGCCCGGTGAGACCAGGACCGTCAATCTCGAGGTCAGGATCCCCGATCTGGCCTACTACAACGAGGAAGACGACTGCACCGCCGTCGACACCGGCGCCTACCAGGTGCAGGTCGGCAAGGACAGCGCCTCTCTGGGCCTGACCGCCGACTTCACCGTCACCGGCGCGATGGACGTCTATCCCGAGATCCTGACCGTCAAGGCCAACGCCGTGGGCGACGCGGAGAAGGGCATCGAGGAGCGCCTGATCTACGACATGGGCTCCGTCATCAACCCGCAGGTCACCGTCGCCATGAACAATGAGAAGCTCTACGGCTACATCATCGCCGACCAGCAGAGCCTCATCAAGAGCATGGACTCCACGCCGCTGCCCGCCGGCATGACCGTCAGCTACAAGTCCAACCGTTCCGGCGTTGCCAAGGTCGAGGGCGACAGGATCACCGCCGTCGGCCCCGGCGTCGCCACCATCACCGCCACCGCCACCCTGGACGGCCGCAGCGTGAGCACCGACTTCGTCGTCTACGTCGAGTCCAAGCCCCAGGCGATCAGCATCACCCTGGACGGCGAGCCCCTGGAGGGCTTTGCGAAGGACAAGTACCTCTATGAGGTCGAGGTTGCCCGCGGATCCGCGAAGCCCGTGGTCGCCGCCGTCGCCGCCTCCGACGCCCTCGAGCTGACCGTGAAGCAGCCCGAGGCCGTGCCCGGCATCGCCGAGGTCGTTGTGCACGATCCCGCCACCGGCGCCAGCGTGACCTACGAGATCGGCATCGGCTACAAGCCGGTGAGCACCGACTTCTCCGAGGGCCTGGAGGCCGCAAAGGCCAAGGGCTGGAACTTCTTCTACGAGGATGCGGAAAAGTACGCCTTCGGCGAGGACGGCCTGACCCTGACCCCGAAGCCCGGCGAATTCGGCTTCGGCGTCGAGAACCCCGTGGCCAACGTGTTTGCCGAGTCCGCCCTGGGCGACTGGGTCGCCGAGACCACCCTCACCCCCGCCGGCGCCATCGGCAAGACCGGCGCCACCCACCGCGACGAGGCCGGCCTGATCGTCTACGGCGACAACGGCACGAGCTACCGCGTGGTGTACAACAACCGCTGGAACGCCAGCAACGGCGTCATCACCTATCAGAACTCCCGCATCAACGTCTACCTGGTGGTTGCGGGCAACGACAACAACTTCTCTATCGCCAACGCCTCCGTGCCCGCCGGCACCGAGAAGATCCACCTGCGCATGATCCGCACCGGCAACGCCTGCCAGGCCCAGTGGTCCGCCAACGGCGTCACCTGGAGCAACATCGGCAATGCCGAGCCGCTGGATACGGTGCTGCCGCAGGTCGGCGTGTTCGCCCGCGGCAACGACTTCACCGCCACCTTCGACGGCCTGAACATCATGAAGGTCTCCGACGTCCGTCCGCAGCTTGCCGATCTGTGCCTGGACGGCAAGACGGTGGAGGGCTTTGAGCCGGGTGTGTACAACTACAACCTGAAGCTCAAGGAGCCCACGGAGCACATCCCCGTGGTCACCGCGTCTCCCGCCGCCGAGGATCTGTCCGTGGAGATCAAGCAGTTCGACGCGTCCACCGGCGTGGCGACCGTCACCGTGAAGTCCGCCGTGGCGGAGGCCGCCTACAACATCGCCATCAACTACGGCCCGACCTACGACTACCTGGCCGACGGCGCGGACGGCACGGTGAAGGGCAAGGGCTTCGTCCCGACCGCTGATTCCGTCCTGTCCATGCCCGCCCAGGGCACCTGGGCCGTGGTCGCGAAGGCCTTCGTCCCGAACGCCGCCGAATTTGACGGACAGTCCATCGGCATCAGCGTCGTGGAGAGCGCGGCCAACTCCGTCAACATCAACCTCCAGGGCGCGAACCTGCTGGTCCAGCCCAGCCGGACGAACAACGGCAGAGCGAGCACCTGGGGCTATACCACCATGACCCTGACCCCGGCGGAGGACGGCTCCGCGACGGTCTACTTCATGATCGACAAGGATCCCAGCTCCTACACCATGTACGCCTCCGCCGACGGCAAGA
>CACZOT010000154.1 GCA_902782795.1 uncultured Eubacteriales bacterium
AGGAACGGGACGATACGGTCTCGCGGGTTGCGAACCTGCGGAGAATACCGTAGAATCGAGCGCGGGCGCAGGGCGCGAGGAGGCTTCGCCGACAGGCGAAGCCTCCTCGCGCAGCGTACCTCATCGCACATTATCCAGCGGCAAAGGACCGAGCGCGGGCCAAAGCCCGCGCTCGGTCCTTTGCCGCTGGGGGTGCAGGGGCGAAGCCCCTGCCAAGGCGGCCGGATTGTCCTTCGGCCAAAGGCCGAAGGACAATCCGGCGCAGAAAGAGGCAAACACGCCGACCTGGTTCATTTTGCGCCGCGGATGTGTTATACTGTGGTACAAGACGGCAACAATGGGAGGGAGCGCCGATGCTTGCGGCGATCATGTGCTATGGACTCTCGGGGATCGACGGCTTTGCGGTGCGCGCGGAGGTGAATCTCTCCGCGGGGCTGCCCGCCTTCGAGCTGGTGGGCCTGCCGGACGCGGCCGTGCGAGAATCGCGCGAGAGGGTGCGCTCGGCGCTGATCAACAGCGGCTTCGGCTTCCCGGACGACCGCCTCACGGTGAACCTGGCCCCGGCGGAGCGCAAGAAGGAAGGCCCGGCTTACGATCTCCCTGTGGCGATGGGGATCATCGCCGCGCAGGGCAAGATCGAGGCGGCGGCGCTGGCGGGCACGGCTTTCATAGGCGAGCTCTCTCTGGATGGAGGCGTGCGCGCGGTGCGCGGCGCTCTGCCCATGGCTCTGTCAGCGCGCGGGGACGGCGTCCGACGGCTCTTCATCCCGGCGGACAACGCGGCCGAACTGCGCTGCGTGGACGGCATCGACATTTACCCGGTCGCCAGCCTGCAGGAGACGGTCCTGGAGCTGCGGCGCGGCGGCGTCGTGGAGAAGATCATCCCGGAGCCCTACGAGAAGCTCCTGGGCGAGCGGGAGACCACGGCGGATTTCCGCTTCGTCAAGGGACAGGAGGCGGCGCGCCGGGCGCTGGAGATCGCCGCGGCGGGCGGGCACAACGTCCTGCTGATCGGGCCGCCCGGCTCGGGCAAGACGCTGATGGCGCGCTGCGTGCCCTCGATCCTGCCGGACATGACCTTCGAGGAGGCGCTGGAAGTTACGCGCATCCATTCCGTGGCTGGGGCGGTGCCGGAGAGCGGCCTGCTCACCGAGCGCCCATTCCGCTCGCCGCACCACACGGCCAGCCACGTCTCCCTGGTGGGCGGCGGCAATCACGCTCTGCCGGGGGAGATCTCCAAGGCCCATAACGGGGTATTGTTCCTGGACGAGCTGCCCGAATACAGGCGGGACGTGCTCGAATCCCTGCGCCAGCCCATGGAAGACGGCTTCGTCACCATTACGCGCGTGAACGCGCAGAGCACGTACCCGGCGCGGTTCATGCTCATCGCCTCCATGAACCCCTGCCCGTGCGGGAATTACGGCTCGCGCCTGCGGGAATGCCGCTGCAGCCCCATGGAGATCAAACGCTACCTGGCGCGGGTTTCCGGGCCGCTGCTGGACAGGATCGATCTGCACATCGAGGTGGAGAGCGTTTCCGCCGGGGAGATCTCCGCCGAGGGGGAAGGCGAGCCCTCCGCCTCCATCCGCGCCCGGGTGGAGGCCGCGCGGCGCATCCAGAGGGAGCGCTACGCCCCGGCAGGGCTCTTCTGCAACGCCCAGCTCGACGCGCGCACCCTGCCGCGCTACAGCGCTCTGCGGCCGGACGCCAAGGATCTGGCCATGCGGGCCTGCGAGGCGATGCAGCTTTCCAACCGCGCCTACACGAGGGTGCTGAAGGTCGCCAGGACCATCGCCGATCTCGCCGGAAGCGAGGAGGTCCTGCCGGAGCACATCGCCGAGGCCGTGCAGTACCGGTCCATGGATCGCAAATACTGGGGATAGGGGAAACGATGGCAGAGGGCTCCGCCCTCTGCACTCCCGGCAGGGGACGCCGTCCCCTGCACCCCTGCCAGAGGGCTCCGCCCTCTGGACGCCCGCTCAAGGGCCGCTGCTCTTGCAAATCCCATTGGGACCTGTGACAGGCGAAGAGGGGTAATCCTATCGGCAGAACGCCGGGAGGGAAAGCCCAGCGGGGGCTCTGCGCGGCCTGCGGGCCGCCGCCCAGGGCGGGGCGCACGGCTCGAGACGGCCGCCGCGCGGCCACCTCTCGCCACGCGCCCCGCGCGCTTCCCGCGAAGCGTTGGCGCTGGCCGGTCAGCCCATCAACCACGAAAGGGGCGAATCTCTTGGAACTGAGCGCGATGGAGCAATACTGGGTCTGGCTGTCGAGCGTGGAGGGCATTGGCCCGAAGCGCTTTTACCAGCTGCTCGCCGAGTACGAGGACCCGCGCAACGTTTGGGACGCCCTGGCCGAAGGGCCGCTGCCCGGCATCGGGCCGAAGACGAACGCCCATCTGCGCGCGGCGCGCACGTCGGAGTATTTCCATCGCCTTTTTGACAAGCTCGAGCGGCTGGAGATCACGCCGGTGACGCGCATCTCCGAGGGATACAGCGCACTGGTTGGCGAGGTGTACGACCCGCCGACCACGCTCTACGTGCGCGGCAACGCGGACCTGCGCCTGGAGAAGCCCTTCGCCATCGTGGGGACGCGCCGTCCCACGCGCGACGGCCGCCGGGCCGCGGCGGAGTTCGCCGAGCGCATCGCCCGATCGGGCGGGTGCGTAGTCTCGGGACTGGCGCGGGGCGTGGACACCGCGGCGCATGAGGGCGCGCTCCAGGGCGGAGGAAGGACCGTGGCGGTGCTCGGCTGCGGCGTGGATATCGTCTACCCGCCGGAGAACGCGGACCTCTACCGGCGGATCATCGAGTCCGGCGGGGCGATCGTTTCGGAATACCTGCCGGGGACCGCGCCCATGGCGCAGTATTTCCCCGTGCGCAACCGGATCATCTCCGGGCTGAGCGAGGGCGTGCTCCTGGTGGAGGGCTCGATGCGCTCGGGCGGCATGATCACGGCCAATTACGCCATGGAGCAGGGACGCGATCTCTTCGTCGTGCCGGGGTCGATCTATTCGCCGCTCTCGGAAGGGCCGAACGCCCTGCTTATGCAGGGGGCCTTCCCGGTGATCTCGCCCTGGGATATCCCCGAGCACTATCGATGGGCCGAGCGGCCCTCCGCAAAGCCCAGGCAGGACAAGCCCTCCGACCTCACGCCCGAGGAGGAGGCCGTCGTGCGGCCCCTGCGCGCCGAGGCCATGACCGTCGGCGAGATCGCCAGGGAGACGGGCTTTTCCGCCGCGCGGATCAGTTCTCTCTTGACAATGCTGGAATTACGGGGAATAATAAGTAAGGTTCCCGGCGGCGCCTACCGCGCCTGACCCGGAAACAGAAACCAAGCAACTGGAGGAGACCCATGCCGTATAAGCTCGTTATCGTCGAATCCCCCGCCAAAGCGCGCACCATCGCCAAGTTCCTGGGGCGCACCTACAAGGTGGAAGCCTCGCAGGGCCACGTGCGGGACCTGCCCAAGTCCCAGCTGGGCGTGAACGTGGAAGAGGGGTTCGAGCCGCACTATATCACCATCCGCGGGCGCGGAGACATCCTCGATAAGATCCGCAAGGAAGCCAAGGGCGCCAGCCGCGTCTACCTCGCGACAGACCCGGACCGCGAGGGCGAGGCCATCTCCTGGCACCTGTCGCAGGTGCTCAAGATCCCGGAGGAGCAGGCCTGCCGCATCGAATTCCACGAGATCACCAGCAAGGCCGTCAAGGCCGCGGTGAAGACGCCGCGCAAGCTGGATATGGACCTGGTCAACGCCCAGCAGGCCCGCCGCGTGCTGGACAGGCTGGTGGGCTATCAGATCAGCCCGCTGCTCTGGCGCAAGATCCGCAAGGGCCTCTCCGCCGGACGCGTGCAGAGCGTGGCCTGCGCCATGGTCGTGGACCGCGAGCGGGAGATCGACGCCTTCGAGCCCCAGGAATACTGGAATGTCACCGGCGTTTTCGAGGATGGCGCCGTGCGCTTCCGCGGCAAGTTCACATCCCTCGGCGGCGAGCGCATGACGCCCGCCTCCAAGGCCGAGGTGGACGCCATCTCCGCGCGCGCCCGTGAGGCGGAGTACACCGTCACCAGCGTCAAAAAGGGCGTGAAGACGCGCATGCCCGTACCGCCCTTTACGACTTCCAACCTGCAGCAGGAGGCCTCGCGCAAGCTGGGCTTCACCACCCAGAAGACCATGCAGATCGCCCAGCAGCTCTACGAGGGCGTGGACCTCAAGGGCGAGGGCACGCAGGGCCTGGTCACCTATATCCGTACCGATTCCACCCGCGTGGCCGACGAGGCCGTCGCCGCCGTGCGGGAGGTCATCCAGGCGCAGTACGGGCCGGAGTACGTGCCCGCCGAGCCCAACGTCTTCAAGGGCCGCAAGAACATCCAGGACGCCCACGAGGCCATCCGCCCCACCGTCGCCTCGCGCCGGCCGGAGGATATCAAGGAATCCCTCACGAACGATCAGTTCAAGCTCTACCGCCTCGTCTATCAGCGCTTCGTCGCCAGCAAGATGCCCCCGGCCGAGTACGATACCCTCGCCGCGGACGTCGAGGGCGGCGGCCTCGCCTTCCACTTCGGCGGGCAGAAGCTGCGCTTTCCCGGCTTTATGAAGCTCTACGTGGAGGGCGTGGACGACGAGCAGGAGGAACAGGACACCGCCCTTCCCGCCATCGAGGAGGGCTCCGAGGCGCGCCTGATGGACGTGGAGAGCGAGCAGCGCTTCACCCAGCCGCCGCCCCGCTACACCGAGGCGTCGCTCGTGCGCGCCCTGGAGGAGAAGGGCATCGGCCGCCCCAGCACTTACGCCCCGACGATCACCACGCTTCTCACCCGCGGATACGTCACGCGCGAGAAGAAGCGCCTCGTTCCCATGGAAATGGGCCAGATCGTCACGGAGATGATGGAGAAATACTTCCCGGATATCATCGATATCGCCTTCACCGCCCAGTTCGAGGACGAGCTGGACATGGTCGAGGAGGGGAAGGAGGACTGGCACAGCGTCATCAGCGAGTTCTACGGCCCCTTCAAGGAGGAATTAGACAAGGCCGACGCCAGTATCGAGAAGGTGGAGGTCGAGGACGAGGTCTCTGATATCCCGTGCGAAAAGTGCGGCGCCATGCTGGTCTACAAGATGGGGCGCTTCGGCCGCTTCCTGGCCTGCCCGCGCTTCCCGGAGTGCCGCTTCACTATGCCGATCCTCAAGGATATCGGCGTGAAATGCCCCCAGTGCGGCGCGCGGCTTCTGGAGCGCAGCAGCAAGAAGGGCCGCAAGTTCTACGGGTGCGAGAGGTACCCCGAGTGCGATTTTGTCTCGTGGGACCTGCCCGTTGCCGAAAAATGCCCCAAGTGCGGCGGGCGCATGGTGCAAAAGCGCGGCCGCAAGGGCGAGATCTACCATGTGTGCGTGAACGAACAGTGCCGCGAGCGCGTCCAAGTGGATGCGAGCGCGCAGGAACAGGACGCCGATGAAGAATAACGAGAGAGTGACCGTCGTCGGCGCGGGCATGGCTGGCTGCGAGGCTGCCTGGCAGCTGGCGCGGCGCGGCATCCCGGTGCGCCTTGTGGAGATGAAGCCCGTGCGCCGCAGCCCGGCCCACAGCATGGACGGCTTCGCGGAGCTGGTCTGCTCCAATTCCCTCAAGGCGGAGCACCTCACCAACGCCTCGGGCCTTCTCAAGGCGGAAATGAAAAAGCTCGGCTCGCTCCTGCTGGAGTGCGCCGAACAGGCGCGCGTGCCCGCGGGAGGCGCCCTGGCCGTGGACCGGGAGATCTTCAGCGCCGCGGCCACGAAGGCCCTCAGCGATCATCCCCTGGTCGAGATCGAACGCCGCCCGGTGGAGGAGATCCCCCAGGGCCCGGCGGTCATCGCCACCGGCCCGCTCACCGACGCGCCCCTCGCCGAGGCCATCCGCCGCGAGGAGGGCATGGAGGCCCTGCATTTCTTCGACGCCGCCGCGCCCATCGTCACCGCAGCCTCCCTGGACGGGGAGAAGGTCTTCCACGCCTCGCGCTGGGGCAAAGGCGACGGGGACGATTACGTCAACTGCCCCCTCACCGAGGAGGAGTACCGCGCCTTCTGGGAGGCGCTGGTGAATGCCGAGCGCGCCGAGGTGCACGGCTTTGAAAAGGATATGGTCTTCGAGGGCTGCCTGCCCGTGGAGATCCTCGCCGAGCGCGGCTACCAGACCCTCGCTTTCGGGCCGATGAAGCCCGTGGGGCTGCGCGATCCGCGCACGGGGAAGGAGCCCTTCGCCGTCGTGCAGCTGCGCCGCGAGAACGCCGAGGGCACGCTCTATAACCTCGTCGGCTTCCAGACCCGGCTCAAATGGGGCGAACAAAAGCGCGTTTTTTCCATGATCCCCGGGCTGGAGAAGGCCGAATTCGCGCGCTACGGCGTCATGCACCGCAACACCTATCTGAACGGCCCCGCCGTGCTCGGGCGCAACTTCGCCTGGAAAAAGGACGCCGCCATCCGCTTCGCCGGGCAGATGACCGGCGTGGAGGGGTACATGGAATCCGCCGCGAGCGGCATCGTCGCGGGCTTAGGCCTGGCGCGTCTGCTCGAGGGCCGCGGGGAGCCGGATTTCGGCCGCAGGACCGTCATCGGCGCTCTGGAGGCGTACGTGCGCACCCCGAACGCGGATTTCCAGCCCATGAATTCCAACTTCGGCCTGCTGGAGCCGCTCGCCGAGCGCGTCCGCGGCAAAAAGAACCGCTATGAGAAGCTCGCCGAGCGCTCTCTGGCGGAGATGGACAGGATCATTCAGGAGGAACAATTATGAGCATTCGCGGAACGACCATCTGCGCCGTCCGGAAGGACGGAAAATGCGCCATGGCCGGCGACGGCCAGGTGACCATGGGCGAGCATACCATCATGAAGGCCACGGCGAAAAAGGTGCGCCGGATCTACGGCGGCAAGGTCGTCGCCGGGTTCGCAGGCAGCGTCGCCGACGCCTTCGCCCTGTGCGAAAAATTCGAGGAGAAGCTCACGCAGTTCTCCGGCAACCTTCAGCGCGCCGCCGTGGAGCTGGCGCAGGATTGGCGCATGGACCGCGCCATGCGCAAGCTCGAGGCCATGCTGATCGTCGCCGACAGCGAAAACCTCATGCTCGTCTCCGGCACGGGCGAAGTCATTGAGCCGGACGACGGCATCCTCGCCGTGGGCTCCGGCGGCAATTACGCCCTCGCCGCAGCCCGCGCCCTCGCCGCCAATACCGATCTCTCCGCCCACGAGATCGCCCACAAGGCGCTCGAGATCGCCTCGGAGATCTGCGTATACACCAACGCGAACATCGTCATCGAGGACGTTTGACGGGCCCTCTTCCCGCATAACAGACCGCAAGGAGAACGATATGGAAAGCATGCAGAATCCTCTCGTGCCCACGACGGCGCGCCGCCGCGGGCGGGACATGACGCCGCGCGAGATCGTGCGGGAGCTGGACAGGTATATCATCGGCCAGACCGAGGCGAAGAAGGCCGTGGCGGTGGCGCTCAGGAACCGCTACAGGCGCTCCCTCCTGCCGGACGAGCTGCGCGAGGAAGTCACGCCGAAAAACATCCTCATGGTCGGCCCGACGGGCGTGGGCAAGACGGAGATCGCCCGTCGCCTGGCGAAGATGGTGGACGCGCCGTTCGTGAAGGTCGAGGCGACGAAGTTCACGGAGGTCGGCTACGTGGGCCGCGACGTGGATTCCATCATCCGCGACCTGGTGGAGGCGGCCATCCGCCTGGTCAAGGCCGAGCACACGGAGAAGGTCGAGACGCGCGCGCGTCAAAACGCCGAAGAGCGGCTCGTCAGCCTCATCGCCCGCCCGACGAAAAAGCCCGCCAACCCCATCGATATCCTCCTGGGCAACAAGCCCAAGGAGCCCGATCTCCCGCCGGAAGAGCGCGCCAGCGCCGCCCAGAAGCGCGACGAGATCCGCCAGAAGCTGGCGGCCGGCCTCCTGGAGAAGGAGATGGTCGAGATCGAGGTGGAGGAGACCGCGCCGCGCGGCGAGATCCCCGGCACCGACGTCAATATGAACGATATGCTCGGCTCCATCCTGCCCAAGAAGACCAAGCTGCGCAAGGTGCCCGTGAGCGAGGCGCGCCGCATCCTCATCGCCGAGGAGGAACAGAGCCTCATCGATATGGACGCGGTCTATACCGAGGCCATCGCCCGCGCCGAGCAGGACGGCATTGTCTTCCTGGACGAGATCGACAAAGTCGCCGGAAAGGCCTCCGGCCACGGGCCGGATGTGTCCCGCGAGGGCGTGCAGAGGGATATCCTGCCCATCGTCGAGGGATCGACCGTGCCCACCAAGTACGGGCCGGTCAAGACAGATCATATGCTCTTCATCGCCGCAGGCGCGTTCCACGTGGCCAAGGTGAACGACCTCATCCCCGAGCTGCAGGGGCGTTTTCCCGTGCGGGTGGATCTGCTGCCGCTGACGGTGGAGGATTACCGGCAGATCCTCGAAAAGCCCGATAACGCGCTGATCCGGCAGTATCAGGCACTGCTTGGCGTGGACGGCGTTTCGCTGGAGTTTGACGGGAGCGCGTTGGACGCCATCGCGCAGTTCGCCTTCAACTGCAATGAGACGCAGGAGAACATCGGCGCGCGCAGGCTGCATACCGTCCTCGAAAGCCTGCTGGGCGATATCGCCTTCAATGCGGGAGGCGGGGACGCGCCAACAATCACCGTGCGAGTGGACGCGGCGTACGTCGAGAACCAGCTCGAGACCC
>CACZOT010000155.1 GCA_902782795.1 uncultured Eubacteriales bacterium
CAGGGAGAGCAGGTAATCCACCAGGGCCTGCGCGTCGTCCAGGAGGAAGCAATCCGGATAATCGCGCCGTTCGACCGCGGCGAAGAAGGGCCGCAGCTGCTCCGCTCCGTTTTGCAGGGTAAAGCCCGTAACCTCCGAGCGCAGATCGCACACGCCGCGCAGGGCTTCCGCCGCAGCGGTGACGGCGCTTCGCTCGCCGAAGGTCGCCGCAAAGAAGAGCCCGCCCGGCCGCAGCACGCGCCGGACTTCGGCCAGCGCCCTCGGGCGGTCGGGCACGTGGTAGAGCATCATATTGGCGATGACGATATCGAACCGGCCGTCTTCGAAGGGGATCGCCTGGATATCCGCCGCGCGGGTTCCGATGTTGCCGATCCCCGCGAGGTTCTCCCGGCAGCGCGCGAGCATGCCCTCGGACAGATCCGTGAGCACGAGCTCTCCCAGCGCTGCGACGGTATCCGCCCTGCCGCGCCAGCAGCCGCCCTCGCCGCACCCCACCTCCAGCACGCGCGCCCCGGGCGCGAGGGGATATTGCTCCATGAGCCACGCGCCAAAGCCTTGCCGGTTCTCGGAGAAGCGCCGCTGGAAGGCGATGCGTGTCTCGAGGTTTTTCGCGGTCCTGTACTGCCCGTCCATCAGTGGTACAGCTCCTTCTGACCCTCGGGGATGGGCACTTCGGCGCTCCAGGGCAGGTACTCCCCATGGTCGAAGATATACTTGATGACAAAATACCGGTGGTGCCCGCGCCAGCCGCCGTGAGTGGCGTAGAAGATGGTGGAATTGCACTCGCAATCCGGCAGGGCGGCGATGACGGCGTCGATCTCGCTTTTGGGCATCTCGCGGTTGTAGGAGAACCAGAGGCGCTTGAGCTGCGTAAGACCGCGCAGAGGCGCGGTGTCCACCGCTTTGCAATGGCAGATGTTCAGGTCCAGCAGGTTATGGAGCTCCGCCAGCGGCGTCAGATCGGTGATATCGTTCATGAACATCTCCAGGTATTCCAGCTTGGTGAGCTTTCCGAGAGGCGTGATATCGCTGACGCGGTTATCCGCGAGAATGAGGATGCGCAGCTCCGTGAGCGGCTCCAGGAAGGAGATATCCGTGATGCGGTTGTGGCCCAGATCCAGCGCGCGCAGGTCGGTGCAGTAGCGCAGCGGCGCGAAATCCGCGCTGGTGAAGCGCTGTGAATCGTTGCTGTTCAGGGTGGAGAAAGCGGTGGCGTCCGTGCGCAGCTTCCATTTGCCGAAGGAGACCTCCCAGACGAAATGGATATCCGGCAGGCGCTCCGAAAGGGCTGCCATGTCCGCGTCGCTGAGGCCGCAGCCGCACATGACCGCCCTGTCCAGGCACGGGAAGCAGCCGAGGACGGCCGCCAGGTCGTCGATCCCGGAGATCTGCACGCCGCTCAGGTCGATCTCCATGCTGCTCGTGTCCAATGTGACGCCCGCGAACTCGGTCAGGCAGAAGATGTCCGTATCCGGAACGTAGGCGCGCGCGGCGAGGAGATCCGCCGCGGGGATGACGGCCGGTCGGACGTCATAGCTGCCCGGCGCGCCCGCCTCCATGACGGCCAGCGCCAGCGCCTTCGCGGATTCGTGCCTGTACCCGGAGACATGCACCTGGGCCGTGGGGATCTCCTCCCCCGGCAGGGCCGCCAGCGCCGAAAGAGGCGCCGAGGCCAGCGCCAGCATGCATAGGAACGCTATCCATTTGCGCATAACTGTTTCCTTTCCCGCGAAGCCCTTCCCGCGTTTCCTTGGGATGGCTCCCGCGATTGAATATATAGACGCGATCGATCCACTCTCCCGCGGCGGGCTCTGCCCACGGGATTCGGGGGACCGCCCGCGCGCGCAGCCATTGTGTATCGCACTGGTTCGCGGCCCGCGAGCCCGATTCTTTGGGTGCTCCCCAGGAAGGCCCTGTTTGGGATAGCAGGGCTTCGACCCATGCTATACCCTGGCTCTTCGGCGCTTTCCGGCCTTGCTTTGGATCCGTCCGGCGCGTCGCGAGGGGGTGGCCGCAGGCCGTCCCGAGCGGTGCGCCGGACCCAGGCGGCGGCGCGAGCATTCGGCTTTAGCCGAATGCGGCGCCGCGCAAACGTTCCCCTCTGCGTCCAGGCGCCGCCCGCAATTCCATGAATCCATATTCGTCTTCACTTCTCACCGGGGGCAGCGAAAACCCGGAATCCTCTGGATTCCCAAATTGATTATATCATAAAACTCTCCCCGCGTCTCGCGAAATGTCGCGAGGCGTGCGCGTTTGCGTATAATTCCTGCAGGATCCGCCCAAACTGCAGAAAAACGAGACGGGGAGCAATGCGATATGATGATCGGAACGGTCCTATTGGTCGCCGCGGCGATCCTGGTATTATTCGGCGTAGGGCAGCGCGTGCTGGACAGGATGCGCCTCACGGACAGGCAGGCGCTTGTGTTCATGGCGCTGATTCTCGCGGGCGGGCTGATCCCGGACGTGCCGCTGGGCGACAGGGTTCGCGTAAACGTCGGCGGTTTTCTGGTACCGCTTGTGCTGTGTCTGTACCTCTTTGCCAAGGCGGGAACATCTCGGGAGGTTTGGCGCGCGGTCGGCGCGGCGGTATTCTCGGCGGCGGCTGTTCTGCTCATCGACCGCTTCTTTCCCAGCGATCCGGAACTCATGCCCTTCGACGTGAACTACCTTTACGGCCTGGCCGCTGGCGCGATCGCCTGCGTCCTGGGGCGCTCGAGGCGGGCCGCGTTTATCGGCGGCGTTCTGGGCATCGCCCTGGCAGACGTCGTGCAGGCTGTGCTGACCTGGCGCGCGGGCGTCGATCAGGCTCTGGTCCTGGGTGGAGCGGGCGCGTTCGACGCCATCGTCATTTCGGGGTTTACGGCGGTGCTCCTGCGCGAGCTCGTCGGCGAGGCGCAGGAGCGCGCCTCCCGGAAAAGCGGCGAACCGGAGCGCGCCTTCCGCGATGGGGAGATTGTCCCCAAGGTGCTCGGCGCGCACCGCGATGCGCATAACGGCCACGAGGAGGATGAAGAGGATGAATAAGAGGATCCTGGCGCTCATCTGTTGTCTTCTGCTGACGCTCTGCCCCGCCGCCCAGGCGCTTTCCCTTGAGGACGGAGAGAGCGACGGCGGCGAGGTCTGGGTGATGTACGATTCCCAGGGACACCGCCTCACCAGCCGCGCTGGGCGCATGTTCGAGGGCGACGGGCTCATCACCGCGGACAACCTGGAGTACGTGGTGGTGAGCGTGGACGAGGATAGCCGCATCGCCTGGGCACAGCTCAGTTCGGAAACAGTGGCTGTCTCCGCCGCTTCCCAGGAGACCGGCGCGATGGACGGCGATACGCTCGTTTGCATGTACTGCACCCACAGCGATGAATCCTACGAGCCCACCGACGGCGATTATTCCCTTTCCCACGGCGCGGGGATCTTCGACGTCAGCGCCGCCTTCGCCAAAAACCTGGAGAAACTGGGCGTGCGCGTGGAGCGTTCCGAGGACACCTTTCTCCCCCATGACGCCGGCGCGTACCGCCGCTCGCGCGCCACGACCGAGGAGTACGCGAGAATGACCCCGGACGCCATTTTCGATATCCACCGCGACGGCATCCCCGACGCGGGCGAATATGAAAAAACCGTCGAGGGAGAAGACGTCACGCAGGTGCGCCTTCTCGTGGGGCGCTCCAACGCCAATTCCGATGTGAACAAGGCCTTCGCCAAGCAGATCAAGGCCCAGGCGGACAGGATGTATCCCGGGCTGATCCGCGATATCTTCATCGGCAAGGGCAACTACAATCAGGAGATCTACCCGCACGCGCTGCTTCTGGAATTCGGGACCTATTCCAACGATAAGGAGCAGGTGATCGCTTCCACAGAAATGATGGCACAGGTCGTCGCCCGCGTCCTGGGCGGCGGCGATTCGCAAGAGGAGCAGGCCGCCCGCGGCGCGCAGAATGCCGGGGCTCTCAAGGGCGTCGCCTGGATACTGGGGGGTCTGATCGTCGGAGGGATCCTGTACGCGCTCATTTCCACGGGAACGCTGGGCAATTGGAAGGAAAAACTCTCCACCGGCGCGAGCGAGCTGACCGGCGGTCTGATCGGGAAGAATCGCCGCAAGGACGACCCGTGATTTCTGCGCGTTCCCGGAGAACGGCCTTTTAGGCCGTTCTCCGGGAACGCGCCCGCGCGAAAACGCCCTGCCGAAGGCAGAGCGTTTTCGCGCCTTATATTTGCTCTGCTCAAAGCGGAGTCTGTGCCGGGCGGCACAGACTCCGCTTTGAGCTCCATAGCCCGCGCTTGCAGCATCGATTCGCGCCGAACCTCTGAGCCCGCGAGACTGGTTCTTTTCGTTTCTTTTGCTTGGTCAATATATGCTCATCTCGGCGATACCGGGCGGGCCTGTATACGGCACGATTTGGCAGCACGATTCCGTTGCCAGATTCCTCCGCGCCTTGAAGGCTCGAGAACCACTGCGCGAAAGCAGTGTTTGGGCGGATACTCTTGGAAGCGGTCTCGCGGGCCAAACCAGCCTCGCCTTCCTGCCGCGATCCATGCGCGGGCTATAAG
>CACZOT010000156.1 GCA_902782795.1 uncultured Eubacteriales bacterium
AACAGGCCCGGGCTTCCCGTGTTCAGGATGCCCGGGCCGCAGAAGCAAAAAACAGTACCGAGCGCTTATCGCCGCAGGAACTCCATGTACCTCTGCCAATCCCAGCGGTCGAAGTAATGGCCGCCCTCGCGCAGATGATAGCCGATATTGCCCTCGGCGAGGACCTCTCCGACCGCGCACAGGCGGTCCGGATGGACGAACCCCGTAAGCCCGGCGCGCTCCCAGGCTTCGGAGGCCGCACAGCAGGACAGGTACTCGCTGTCCGGACCGGCCCAATCGTCCAGGGAAGCGCTGGCCACGTACACGCGCCGAGGGGCCACCGCCGCGAGCAGCCAATGCTGGTCGAAAGGAGCGGCGTGTTCGTTGCCGGCGAAGGTCTTGTAGGCGTCCACGGACCAATGGGGGAAACGGCCGGTGATATCCGCGATGGTCTCGCCGGTCTTATCGCGGGAGATCGCCGCGCCGGAGCAGCCGGAATCGTTGGAGAAGACGGCGCCGAAGCGCTCGTCGTTGGCGCCGGCCCAAAGGGCGGTCTTTCCCAGGCGGCTGTGCCCGGCCACTGCCACGCGCTCCGGGTCGATATCGCCGCGGGAGAGGGCCCAATCCAGCGCGCGGGAGCAGGCCCACGCCCACAGGGAAATCTTGCTCGTCGGCCCGAAGGCGCGCGTTATCTCCGGCGCGATGCCGGTGGAGAAGCCGTCGTCGGCGTCGTCCGTCACGTCCAGATAGCACAGGGAGACCACCGCGAAGCCCGCGTCCGCGAGCTCGTTCGCCGGGAAGTACCAATCCGG
Source organism: uncultured Eubacteriales bacterium (assembly GCA_902782795.1). Lineage (GTDB taxonomy): Bacteria > Bacillota > Clostridia > Christensenellales > Aristaeellaceae > UBA1224. Next base: position 792 of record CACZOT010000156.1, read on the forward strand.
CACGGCCCGGCGGAAGTTGATGAACACGAAGAGGGGCAGGCCCTTCTCGGGCTTTGCGGAGGGAAAGACGCATCGCACGGGGAAGGAGGCCTCGAAGCCTTCCATCTCGCAGACGAGCCGGTGCTCCTCGTACAGGGCGTGCCCGGCGCACTGGCTCTTTTCGGCGAGCTTCTCCGCGCGTACGGCCTTTGGCGCGGGCGGGATCGGCCCGTACTCCAGGCGGGCGAGAGTGTCCAGCATCTTCTTACGCGTCGCGGGAAGAGCGGGCAGGCGGCGCTGCTTGAGCAGATTCTCGATCGTCATGGCAAAAACACGCTCCTTTATTCCATTTTCGCCTCGCGCAGCAGGGGGTTCCAGGTGCCGCGCCGGTAGCGCAGGGTGAACATGAGGCCAAGGAAAACATTGTGGGCGATCATGCAGCCCCAGGCGGCGGTCAGGCCCAGGCCGAACACCTTCACGCACAGGAAGGTGCCGAGGATACGCACGCCCCACATGCCCATCACGTTGTACTTGAAGGGCCCGCGCGTATCGCCCACGCCCTGGAAGATGCCCTCCAGGATGATGGAGACGCCGTACACCGGTTCGGACACGGCCACCATGCGCAGGACCGTCGTGCCCAGCGCGACGACCTCCTCGTTGGGCGTGAAGATGCGCATCAGACGCCCCGCCAGGAGGAACAGCGCGCCTCCGGAGACGGTCATGATGCCCAACTCCAGGGCGATCAGCGTGCGCGTCACCGAGCGCATGCGGTCCTTGTCGCCCATGCCGTAGGTGTTGCCGGAGAGAGCCGCGGCGGCCGCCTGCATGCCGAACCCCGGCACGTAGAAGGCGGATTCCACGGTGTTGGCGATGCTGTGGGAGGCCAGGGAGATCGTCCCCAGGCTGTTGATGAGCGAAGCGAAGGCCACGTAGCCGAAGGATGTGGCGAAGCGCTGCAGAGCAGCGGGGATGGTCACGCGCAGCGCCGGCCGCAGGACCTCCGGATCCGGCCGCAGAGACCGCCCCTTGGGCGAGACGCGCGGATGCCTCCAGACGGCCCGCGCCATGCCCAGCCCACCGATCACGAACGAGATCGCGCTGGCGACCGCCGCGCCCGTCACGCCCAGGCCCGCGCCGGGCATGGTGACCTCCCAGCCGAAGAGGCGCACGGCGTGGGGCTGGTAGATGAGCAGATAGTTGAGCGCCACGTTCACCACGTTGATGGAGGTGTTCACGCGCATGGGCGTGCGCGTATCGCCCGTGGCGCGCAGCACGGTCGAGAAGAGGATCATCGCCGCGCGGAAGAGCATGGGGCAGTAGAGGATGAAGAAATAGCGGGCGGCGGCGGGCTGGATGGCCTCGTCGGCATGCATCCAGCGCGGCACGAAGCGCGCGAGGGAAAGCGGCAGGGCGGTGAACACCGCGCCGCACAGGAGCACCGCTAGGACGGACTGCGCCGCGGCGCGCCCGGCGTCCTCGTAGCGCTCGGCGCCCCAGGCCCGGGCGATGTAGGCCATGAAGCCCGTGCCCACGGCCGAGACGGTCGAGCCGATCAGCCAAGAGACGGTGGAAGTCGCGCCGACGGCAGCGGTGGCCTCCGCGCCCAACCGCCCGACCATGGCGCTGTCCACATATTGCACGGCCACCTGGAGGATCTGCTCCAGCATGGTCGGCCAGGCCAGCAGAAGGATGGTGATCAGCACGGGGCGCGAGCGCATATCGGTGGAATGCATAGGGCGGCGTCTCTCCTTGGCTTTGGTTCTCGATCTATCCAATCAGTATAGCGGAAAACCGCTGTTATTTCAAGCGGACAGGGCGCCAAAAAACCCCGCCTTCGCAGGGAAGACGGGGCAGGGCGAACTCGTGTTTACAGGCCGGAGGTGCTGTCGGAGACGTTGTTTTCAGTAGACTCGAAGCGGCTGCCAAGGGCGGGTAGAGGTAGAATAGTTCGACGGTCGGCCGGTCGGAATTCCAAATGTTGTATTCGCTGAGAACGACAACCGCTCCATTCGTGGAGGATTTCCACGTGGCGATGTGGAAGGCCGCGTCCGGATAGTCGTTGCAGAAATTCTGATACACTTCCTCGCTGAAATTATCGCCCCAAACCTCCATGATGTCCTCAGCATTCTGGCTGGGTTCGCCATACACGCTGGAGAGCTTGGCGAACAGATCGTCAAAGCTCACGTTATCGTCATAGAAAGAATAACGGCCGGCATAAAGGTTGGCGTTGGCTTCGGTGCCGTCGTCGGAGTACACGAAGTAGAAGGTGAGCTGGACACCTTCATACCCGGCGACAGAGCGGGACTCGGTCGGCACGAGAGTGAATGACGTGGGCTGCTCACTCCAGGTAGAGCCGACCCAACTACCAATTGGATTGGCAATGCAGTACGTTGGCGCAGGGTTTCGCACCCAGTTCATGTAGTTGGGGGTATAAGCTGACGCACCTCAGTAAAGGTGGAGCCAAAGGTGAATTCGGCGAACTGGATGTCGTTGTCGTAGTCGGCGCAAGCCACCGCGCCAAGAAGCATCAGAGAGAGTAATACCGCGAGGATTTTCTTCATGCTGCTGCGTCCTTTCTTTGAGGTGCTCGAGCACCTTGCTATTCCTACAATAATCCCCTCTGATAGATTTTGCCAAGGGGTTCGATAAAAAAACGGCCGGGAGACGCGCTCTCCCGGCCGCGCCTTATTCGGTCTTCAGGTATTCCAGGGCGACGTACCCTTCCACCTCGGCGGTGCGGATGTAGGCCCAATCCACGAACGTCTCCCGCAGGATGACCCGCTGCCCGTTGGAGAGCGTGTCGAGGATGGCGCAGAGGGTGTTGGGTTCCTCGCGCACGTTCAGCGCGGAGGCGTCCGAAGAGAGCGCGACAGTGGCGTACTTCTCGCCCTCCTCGAGCGGAGGCAGGGGAGCGGGCGTCGGCCGCGGCGGCCTCGTGGCGAGCACGCGCTCCGCGCCAAGCGTCTCCGGCAGATCCTCCAGTTCGATCAGGTCCGCGCCGGGGATGGTATAGCGCGTCAGCTCCATACCGGGGTAATAGAACAGGAGGATGTCCGTGAACGGCGCCCTGTACTTTCCGGCCATGATCTGTGCGCCGCGCTGGCTCATGCCCACGCCGTGACCGAAGCGCCGCCCTTCGATGCGCCAGGAGACGACCCGCAGGCCGGCTGGCGCGGAAGTGGGCTCCGGAGTGGGCTTGGAAGCGGGAGAAGAAGTGGAGACTTCGGTCGGTTCCGAAGAAGCGGAAGGGACTATAGTCGGTTCTGGCGTCGACGCAGCGCGGATGATCTCCTCGCGCTCGTCGGAATACACCGCGACGACGGTGTACAGCTCGTAATCCGCCTTGTTGATGGCGAGGTTCGGGAAGGACGCCTTGAGCTGGCTATATGTGCCGATATCCGCGCTGAGGGGCTCGTCCAGCGGCGTGAATTCGCCAAGGACCGCCGGCGGGACGGTGGGCGCGGGGGACTCCTCCGGGTCCGGCGTTTCGGGCTGGGCGGGGGAGACTTCGCCGGGGGTGCTTTCGATCCACCTGCGCCCCTCGACGCGCAGAGTGAAGCGCAGCGTCTCGACCATGCGGCTGTCCTCGCTTCCCCTGAACGAGACAGGCTCCACCGCGTCGATGGAGACGATGCGGATATCCTCGGCGTCCTCGCTGCAGCCGAGGGCGGCCATCTGCTCGGAGATCGCCGCCTTGAGGAGCCCGGCGAGTGTCTCGTCCAGCTCCGCGCCGTCGGCGGAGAAGGAGAGAGCGCGCGTGACGCTGAGCGAGTTCTCAAGGTCGTACTTGTCGTCGACGGCGGCCAGGTATCCGTAATCGCCCTCGCGGCCCCAGATCTCGTTCGGAAGGGCGGTGCGGCCGCCGTTGCTGGCGCCGTAATAGCATGTCGCGAGCGCGCCTTTATACATGCCCACCACGCCGCGCGTGGCCTCGACGGCGGCGACGGCGTTGGCGTAATCGGCGCAGTAGCCCTTGAAGACCTGGTCGGCCGTGGTGTCCACCACGTCGTATTCCTTGGAAACGCGGGCGCTTTTGCGGCCCAGCGCGTAAGTGCGCGCCGCGACGGCCTGCGCCTTGAGGGCCTCGACGGGCCAGGAATCGCTCATCTCGTAGGGAACTACGCCGCAGAGGTAATCCTCGATATCGATATAGAGAAGCGCAGAGAGCCCGCCGTCCGTGGCGGCAAGCCTCAGATCTCCCATATACAGGTTGTTCTTTTCCGATTCGGCGATGTACAGGCCGTTCTCCTGGCCCGCGGCGGCCTTCGTACGCGTGAGGGTGAACTCCGCGCCCATGTTGAGCGTGACGCCGCCGCAGCGCATCCAGATGGAACCGCGCTGCTCGGCCAGCTCGACCACGCTGCCGCGCGCCAGACGGAAGGAGCCGTCCCCTTCGACGGCGTAATCGCCCGCGAGCGTGAGCGTGAGCGCTGGCGGCGCGCCAAGAGACCGCAGCTGCACGCGCAGGCGGCCGTCCGCCTCGCCGCCCTCCTGGATGAGGATAGCGTCCTCGCCGGCGTGGTTGGTCAGCGACGCGGTGATCAGCCCACCCACGGCCAGAACGACCGCCAGCAAGAGCGCCGCCGCTCCGAGCAGATGTCTTCCGCGTTTGCGGTTTCTGCGCATGATCTCGCTCCTCCGTTCCTGATTGGGATCCATTGACCGGCACGTCATTCAGACGTGGACCGCCGCCGCGCCGTTCCCATCATCCAGGGATTTCCATGTTTGAACGAATAAACCAGACCGAGGTCTCGAACTGCCGCAGTAAAAGACTTCGGTCTGTAATTGCGCGTTTCGTTAATCGCCCCATCCGGCGAGGCGGGCGATGGCGTGGGCGAAGATCTTCACGCTGAGCACGAACTTGTCGATGGCCACGCTCTCGTCCGGCATATGGCAGGGATCGGGATCGCCGGGGAAGTTGAAGCCAAAAGCGACCGTGTTCGGCATCATGCGGGAATAGGTCCCACCGCCGATAGCAAAGGCGTAGGCGGGCAGGCCGGTCACCTCATGATATGCTTCGAGCAGGCCCTTCACGATCGGACTGTCGGCGGGGACATGGTGCGGGCCGCGGTGGCCGAGGCAGGTCACGGCCAGCGCAGGGGAGACGGCCAGGGCGATTTTGCCCGTGAGGACCGCCGCGTCGCCGCAGATGGGGACGCGGTTGTCCAGCGTTGCCGAGAGCGTGTGGCCATCATAGCGAAGCAGCCCGAGGTTGCTGGTCAGCGCGCCGGATTCCTCGTCGGAGATGGCGATGTCCAGGCCGCTGCCGTCGCCCTTCAGGCCGATCTTCTCGGCAAGCGTGCGCAGAGGGGCGGCGATGGCGGCGCCAGCGCCGATCGCGTTCAGGGCGATGAGGAGCATGCCCGCCGCGTTGACGCCGAGCTCCGGCGTGGAGGCGTGTGCGGAGAGGCCGACGGCCTCGATCCTGGCGCGGCCACCGCCCAGATCGGTCAACACCAGATGCGCGCCTGTCTTATCGCAATGCGCGGCGCAGAGGCGTTCCAGCTCGGCGAAGGGAACCGTTTCCGTGCCGACGACGGCGTGCGCCTTGCCGGGCACCACATTCACGGCCTCGCCCGCGTACAGCTCGTATACGGGGATGCGATCCTCGCCGACAGCCTGCGCCTCTGCGCTCAGCCGAACGGTCAGGCCGCCCTTTTCGATGTTGATGACGGGGAATTCTGCGTCCGGTGAGAAGCCGTAATCGGGCATCTGGCGGTGGGCGGCGTAATAGCGCATATCCTGCATGCCGGTCTCCTCGTCGCTGCCGAGGATGAGCCGCACGGCGTCGCGCATGGGCACGCCGCTCTCGCGCACGGCCCGCATGGCGTAGAGCGCCGCCAGAGCCGGGCCCTTGTCGTCCATGACGCCGCGGCCGTACATGCGCCCGTCGGCGACGGTGAGTTCAAAGGGCGGCTTGGTCCAGCCGTCGCCCGCGGGCACGACGTCCATGTGGCAGAGCATGCCCATGGTCTTCTCGCCTTCGCCCATCTGTACGGAACCGGCGTACCCGTCCACGTTCTCGACCGTGAAGCCGAGGGAAGCGGCGTCCGCGAGGGCCTTGTCCAGCGCGCGGCGCGGCTCCTCGCCGAAGGGCTTGCCCTCGCCCGAGGGGGCGGCGTTCACGCTGGGGATGGCGATCCAACCGCGCAGCATCTCCACCATCTCGCCCTGCCAGGAATCCACCAGGGCGTCCATCTTCTCGAAATACTTGGGATCCATCGAAAACGACCTCCTTAAACAAACCAAAGTCTGCAATTACAGACCGTAGTCTCTATTAATCCGGGCTGCCATGGAAATAGGCGTACACCGCCTCCGCGGAGCGGATATCCATGCCGTCGATCTGGCGCAGCGTTTCCACGTCGGCCTGCTTGAGCTCTTCCATGGTACGGAAAGCGGAGAGCAGGGCCTTGCGGCGCTTTGGGCCGACTCCGGCGATGGTCTCCAGCTGTGAGGAAACGGATTTTTTCCCACGCAGCTTGCGGTGGTGGGTGATGCCGAAGCGATGCGCCTCGTCGCGCAGGCGCTGGATCAAATGCAGCGCCGGGCTGGAGCGGGGCAGGAGCAGGCTCTCCTTTTCACCCGGCAGGATGATCTCCTCGATGCGCTTGGCCAGGCCGAACATGGGGATCTCCAGGCCCGCCTCGTGCATGGCCTCCTGCGCCGCGGCGACCTGTCCCGGGCCGCCGTCGATGAGGATGAGGTCCGGCAGATCGCTGAACGATCCGCCCTCGGGCGGCAGCCCCTGGGCTGCGCGCTCCTCCTGTTCCCGCAGGCCGTGGGTGAGGCGGCGGTAGATGACTTCGTGCATGGAGGCGAAATCGTTCGGGCCCTCCACGGTCTTGATGCGGAAATGGCGGTAGGCCTGGTTGGCGCTGACGCCGTCGATCATCACCACCATGGAGCCCACGGACAGCGCGCCGGAGGTGTTGGAGATATCGTATCCCTCGATCCGGCGCGGCGGCTCGGGAAGGCCCAGCACGTCGGCGAGTTCGATGAGCGCGCCCTCGGTGCGCATGTAGCTGCTCGCCAGGCGCTTCTGACGCTTGGCCGCGGCCTCTCGCAGGTTCTTCTTGGCAAGCTCCAGAAGGTGATGCTTTTCTCCGCGCTGCGGGGCGGCGACGCGCACCTTCGCGCGGCCGG
>CACZOT010000157.1 GCA_902782795.1 uncultured Eubacteriales bacterium
GGTTGACAACAACGCAACCCATTTGTTAAGATTTTCTACTGAATGGGAATCACCTGAACAAACTGCGCAAAGAATGGTGTATGCATTGGCACGTATCCCGCGAAATCTTCATCCCAACCGGCACCAGACCTCCATGCCCTACGTCACCAGCGAGATGTCTCAGATCCTGGAAAAGATCGAGAGCGAGACGGGCGATCCGGCTCTGATCCAGAGCATCCACTTCAGCTCCACCGCCCTCACCTTTATCCGCCGTCTCGCCGCCGCGCAGGGTATGATCATCGCCGATACCATGCTGACGCTGACCGGCGCGGACAGCGACCGGCTGCATCAGCTCGGCCTGTCTCTCGCCTGCTATATCGACGATCCGGAAGTGCTCTCCACCGCGGAGAAGCGCCGCGTCACGCGCGCCGAGATCGCTGTGGATCATGCGCTCTCCCTGCCCGGGCCCAAGCTCTTCCTGGTCGGCAGTGCCCCCATGGCCCTGAGCCGCCTGCTCGCCTGCCATCAGCTCGCGCCGCTCAAGGATGTGGGCGTGATCGCCGCGCCGACCGGCTACGCCAGTGTGGTGCAGCTCAAGGAACGGCTCTGGGAAAGCGGGTTGCCAGTGGTCGTCGCCCGCGGGCGCAAGGGCGGGGCCGCCGCCGCGGTCTCCATGCTCAACGCCGTTCTCAGCGAGACGACCCTCACCAGCAAATAACCCAACGCTCCAAGCCGCCGGTTTTTTCCGGCGGCTTCTTTTTTCACTCCGCAGAAAGGAAACGGCGGAGGGGACGATGGGGGAACGGCGGGGCTCCGCCCCGCGCCCCGCTTAAGGGTCCAAGGACCCTTAAGAATCCCATATTGGAGGTTTTGTTTTTCGCAAAAGCCAGAAGTTCTCCCAAAGGATACATGGCCATGTTTTTTATGAAATCTCCCAATTGAGGGATCCAGGGGGAATCATTCCCCCTGCCAGAGGTCCAGGAGCGCCGCTCTCCGTTGTCTTGGCCTCTTTGTGTATGGTATAATATGATGAACCGCTGAAAAACTCACTATCGGACAGGAGGCCGCCGCCATGAGCACCTGGTGCGATCGCGATTTCCGCCCGCGCTGTCATTTCACGCCGCCATTCGGTTGGATCAACGACCCCAACGGCCTGTGCCGCGTCGGCGAGGAATACCATCTCTTCGCGCAGTACTACCCCTATGAGCCCACCTGGGGCCCCATGCACTGGCTCCACGCCACCAGCCGCGATCTTCTCCATTGGCGGCAGCTGGGCATCGCCCTGCGCCCGGACGATCTGGGCGCGATCTTCTCCGGCAGCGCCGTCCTGGACGCGGAGAACGCCTCTGGCCTGGGGCGGGAGCGCGGCCCTCTGGTGGCCATGTTCACGCACCACGGCGCGAGCGAGCAGCAATCCATCGCCTGGGCCGAGGACGGCGTCCATTTCACCCTGTACCCCGGAAATCCCGTCATTCCCAACCCCGGCTGCAAGGATTTCCGCGACCCCAAGGTCTTCCCCAACCCCGTGCGCGGCGGCTGGAGCGTGGTCGTAGCCGCGGGCGATCATGTGGATTTCTACCACGCGGCGGATCTGATCCATTGGCGGAAGACCGGCGAGTTCGGCCAGGGTGTGGAAGGCGTCTTCGAATGTCCGGACTGCTTCCCCCTCGCCGCGCCGGATGGCTCGACAATCTGGGCGCTGACCTGCAGCAACATCCATCCCGAGGCGGAGGGCGGCTCCCGCACCCAGGTCTTCCTCGGCGCGTTCAATGGGGACGCTTTCCGCGCGGACGAGCGCTTCCCGCAGGGCACGCTTCTGGACGCGGGCTACGACAACTACGCCGCCGTCAGCTTCGCCGGCGCGCCGGCGCTGACCGTGCTGGGCTGGGCTGCCAGCTGGACCTACGCGCGCGCGCTGCCCACCAGCGAATTCGCGGGCCAGATGACCCTGGCGCGGCGCCTCTCTCTGCGGGAGACGAAGGCCGGGCTGCGCGTCGCTCAGGAGCCGGTCGTGCCCGAGACGGCCTGCTCTCCCGCCGCGGACGGCGCTCCCCTGCCCGGCGAGTGCTTCCGCCTGCGGCTGCGCGCGGAGGGGCCTTTCACCGCCTCGCTGGAAAACGAAGCGGGCGAGGTCTTCCGCTTCGGCCTGGACGAGGGCGGCTTCTTCACAGACCGCTCCCGCGCCGGGCTGAGCGATTTCCACCCTCTCTTTGCCGCGGAGCCGTACAGCGGAACGCGCGGCGCTCGCCTCGCGGAAGGCCCGGCGGAGCTGGATCTCTTCTTCGACGTGTGCATCGCCGAGCTCTTCGCCGACGGCGGGCTCTTTGCGAGCACGTCGCTCGTGTTCCCCAAAGCCCCCTATTCGCGCCTGCGCCTGGAAGGCCCCGTACGCGCCGAGATCGGGCCGCTTGCCTGAGATTCCAGAAAAGAGGTTTTTCCTATGCGATGCGGATGTTTCAACTGCGGCGCGTACATGGTCCAGACCGAGAGCTTCGGCCTGGGCTGCGCCTGCCCCGAATGCGGCTACCGCTGCCGCGCCTGCGTGGGCACGAACACGGTCATGGACCGCGAGGCCGTGCGCTCGCTCAAGCGCGCGCACGACGCCGTGGAGCGGGACGCCGCGGGCTCCGAGGCCGCCGAGGCCGAGGGGCGCATGGCCCTGATCGATCAGCAGCTGCTCATGATGGAACGCGAGATCGAGATGAACCGCTCCGCCGAAGACAACCGCAAATGAGCGCTCTCTCTCTGTTCACGGAGCGCACGCGCGACTGGTTCGCGCGGGAGATCGGCAGCCCTACGCCCGTACAGGCGGAGGGCTGGCCCGCTATCGCCTCCGGGAGGGACGTGCTCGTCAGCGCCCCCACCGGAACGGGCAAGACGCTCACCGCCTTCCTGTTTTTCCTGGACCGCCTCGCCCGCGAAGCGGAGAGCGCGCCCCTGCCGGACGGCGTGCGCGTGCTCTACGTCTCGCCCCTGAAGGCCCTGGGCAACGATATCCGCGCCAATCTGCGCCGTCCCCTCGCGGGCCTGGGGCTCGAGGCGCTGGTGCGCGCCGAAGTGCGCACGGGCGACACCCCCGCCCGGGACCGCGCGCGAATGGCCAAACACCCGCCGCAGATCCTCATCACCACGCCGGAATCTCTGTATCTGCTGCTCACTTCCCAATCCGGGCGGGGCATGCTGCGCGGCGTGGAGGCCGTGATCCTGGACGAGCTGCACGCCGTCCTCTCCTCCAAGCGCGGCGCGCACCTGGCCGTTTCCCTCGCGCGCCTGGACGCCCTGTGCGGCCGCAAAGTCCAGCGCGTCGGCCTTTCCGCTACTGTGCGGCCCCTGGAGACCGCCGCCGCGTTCCTCACCGGGCCCATGCGCCCCGCCGCGGCGATCGTCGCGCCGAGGACAGAGAAGGCCCTGGATATCCGCGTGGAGCTGCCCGCGCCCTCCTTCGCGCTGCTGCCGGAGAAGAGCGTCTGGCCCGCCATCGCCGAACGGGCGGTGCGCGAATCCGCCGCCGCGCGCACGACGCTCGTCTTCGTGGACGGGCGCGCCCAGGCAGAAAAGCTCGCCCACCATATCAACCTCGCCGCCGGGCAGGAGCAATACGCCCGCACGCACCACGGCTGCGTCTCGCGCGAACAGCGCCACGAGGCCGAACAGCAGCTGCGCGAGGGCACGCTGCGCGCGCTCGTGTGCACGAGCAGCATGGAGCTGGGCATCGACGTGGGCGAGATCGATCTCGTCCTCCAGATCGGCGCGCCGGCGCAGGTCTCTTCGCTCCTGCAGCGGGCGGGCCGCGCCGGGCACGGGCCGGACCGCGTCAGCCGCATGATCATCTACCCGCGCACGGAGGCCGAGGCGCTCTCCTGCGGTCTGGCTGCGCGCGCCGCCCTCGCCGGGGAGATCGAGCGGCCCCGCGTTCCGGAGATGTGCCTGGACGTGCTCGCCCAGCATCTGGTCTCCATGGCCGCCGCGGGAGAATATACCCTGGACGAGGCCCTCGCGCTCCTCCGGGAGACCTATCCCTTCCGCGGCCTGGACCGCGCGCGCCTGGAGAGCGTGCTTGCCATGCTCTCGGGCGATTATGAGCACGAGCGGGAGCTGCCCGTGCGGCCGCGCATTCTCTGGGACCGCCGCGCCGGGCGCGTTTCGGGCGACAGCTACACGCGCATGCTCGCCTGCTCCTCCGGCGGCACCATCCCGGACAGGGGCTGGTTTGCCGTGACCCTGCCGGACGGCACGCGTCTGGGCGAGCTGGACGAGGAATTCGTCTTCGAGGCGCGCCAGGGCGACAAGTTCCTCCTGGGCGCGTTCGCCTGGCGCATCCGGGAATTCACGCGGGAGAGCGTCATCGTGGAGCAGGCGAGCCCCGAAGGCGCGCAATCCCCCTTCTGGCGCGGGGACGCCGCAGGTCGCAGCCCGGAGACGGGCCGCTTCTTCGGCCGCCTCCTGCGCGAGCTGGATGAGGCCGCCGCGGCAGGCCGGCTGGAGGCCGAGCTGGCTCGCTATCCCCTCTCCCCTGAGGCGCGGGAAGCTGCGGCGCGGCACATCGTCCGCCAGCGGGAGGCCATCGGCTGTCTGGCCACGGACGAGACCCTCGTCGCCGAACACTTCGCCGACGAGGCGGGCGAAAAGCAGCTCATGCTCCACTGCCCCATGGGGCGGCGCGTCAACCGCGCCCTCGGCATGCTCTTGCGCGCCGAAGCCCGCCGCCGGACAGGTCTGGACGTGCGCTCCTATGAGGACGACGACGGCGTGCTCCTCTGGGCCATGGGCGGCGCGGACCTGCCGGTGGGCCTGGTCCCTTCCCTGCCGGGGGAGAATCTCGAGGCCGTCCTGCGGGCCATGCTGCCGGGCGAACCCGTCTTCTCCATGGCCTTCCGCTACGCCGCCGGTCGCGCCCTTATGCTGGGCATGCGGCGCGGTTCCCGCCAGCCCTTGTGGGTGCAGCGTCTGCGCGGCGCCGAGAGCCTCGGCGCGGCCATCGCCCGGCGCGATCACCCGCTGCTCTGGGAGGCGGAGCGCGAAACGCTGACCGACTGGATGGATCTCGCGACCCTCGCCCGCCTTCTGGGCGACGTTCGCGCGGGCCGCGTGCGCCTTTGGGAGACGCGCTCTGACGTGCCCTCGCCCATGGCCCTGCCCCTGCGCCGCCAGGTCGAGGCGGAAATGATGTACGAATACAGCCCCATCCCCTCCGCCGCGGTGCGCCTGGCCGAGGATGAGAGCGAGCGGGCGCGGCTGGTCGTGCCGGACGAATCCGAGCTCTCCGAAGCCGCGCGCGGCGCGGTGGCCAGGGACCGAGCCCACCTGATGCGGATCCTCGTCGCCGAGGGTGACCTCGCCCCCGGGGATGCCGCCGCCGAGCCGGAGTGGCTCGAGGAGCTGACCGCTTCGGGCGAGGTTCTGTGGATCGCGCCGGGGCTGTGGATCGCCCGCGACGAAGAGGCGCTCTACGCCCGCGCTCTGGACAGCGCCGCGCCGGACCGCGCCGCCCTGGAGCGGATCGTGCGTCGGGCCATTCGCTTCCGCGGGCCGCAATCCGGCGCTTCTCTCGCCGAGCGCTACGATCTCCCGGAGGCCGTCTTCTCCGCCATCCTGGCGGGTCTGGAGAAGGGCGGCCTGGCCGTCGCCCTCGACAATGGGGAGTACGTCCACCGCGATCTCTACTCCGCGGCGCAGGCGGCCGCCGTGCGCTCGCGCAGACGCGCCGTCGCGACCACGCCGGGCGAGCGCTTTGCCGCGCTCCTGGCCCAATCCGTCCAGACGGCCGGCCCCGCCACGGAGCAGCTGCGCGCGGCGCTAAAGTCCCTGTGCGGCCAGGAAAAACCCGCGGCCCTGTGGGAGGAAATCCTGCTGCCCGCGCGCGTCGGCGGCTACCGGCCCGCCCTGCTGGACGCGCTCCTCGCGGGCGGCGAGTTCTTCTGGCGGCTGCGCCTCGAGGACGGCAAGCCGCTGGTGACTTTCTTCCCCATCGCCGACGATGGCGACGCCTTCACCCCGGCCGAGCCCGCGCTCCTGACGGACGACGAACGCGCCATCCTCGGCGCGTTGGAGGCGGGCGGCGCGCAGTTCGAGCAGCGCATCGGCGCGCGGCTGGGCGGCGTGCCGGTCCACGAGGCGCTGCCGCGCCTGGCCGCCCTGGGGCTCGTGCGCAAGGACAGCTTCGGCCCCGTGCGCGCTCTGCTCGCCAAGGCCCCGGCCAAGCGGCGCAGGCCCTCTGTGCGCGCCCAGGATACGGGACGCTGGGAGCGCGCCAGGATCCCGCGCGAGGCGCCCCTGGAAGAGCGGATCGCCCGCGCGTTCCGGCGCTGCCCCGTCCTCTGCCGGGAGACGGCCTTCGGGCTCGATTGGAGCGATGTCCTGTCCGAGCTGCGCCGCTGGGAATACTCAGCGCGCGCGAGACGCGGGTATTTCGTGGCCGGGCTGTCCGGCGCGCAGTTCGTCCTCGCGGAGGATTTTTCCCGCGTCAGCGCGTTCCTGGCCGCCCCGGACGACCGCGCCGTATGCCTGTCTGCCGTCGATCCCGCCCAGGCCTGGGGGAGGATCCTCCCCCACAGGCCGGGCCGGGAGTTCGCGCTCCTGCCGCAAACAGCGGTCGTGCTCATCGGCGGTCGGCCCGCGGCGCTCTGGGAGCGCGGCGGCGCCTGCCTGCGCCTCTTCGATGGCGCCGAAGCCGCCGTCTCCGCATTCGCCGAGGCGTTCCGCGCCGGGCGCGTGTTCGCGGCCAAGCGGCGCGTGGTCTGCAAGGAGTACCCCGCCGAGGCCGCGCCGCTGCTCGCGCGCGCCGGGTTCGTGCGCGAGATGCTGGACTACGTTCTGGAGCGGTAGCCGCCTGCGGCCCTGACCGGCGGCGGTCGGCCCAACCCGGGATCGCCGCGTCAACAATCAATCACCCCCATTGTCTTGTGGGCTGCGATCTTGTCGAAAATCGCTCCGCGGGGCAACGAAAGTCTGCGCGACAGGATCGAACCGCTCAGGAACGGCGGCGGAGAAGTGTTCGGCTGGAAGCTCTTTGAGATGAGCGAAGGCTCGACCCCGGTGGTCTTCACGTCCAGCAGCAAAGGGATCCGGACCCATTTTAACGCCCCGAGCCGGGGGGCAGACAGAACTGCGGTTCGATGAAGACGGGGAGAGGGTCGAGCGGTACGAATGGAGCCGTTCTGATGAGGACGGGTCGGGCTTGAGTCTGCAAAAGACCGTGAATGACAAATCTGGCCATGCCCTCGACACGGGATCGAGATGACGGCGGACACGGACCGGTGACGTCTTCGCCAAAGGAAAAGGGCTCTGGGATCCTTGCGTCAGGATCCCAGAGCCCTTCTTCTGGTTTTCCCAAAGGGAGATGGCCGGGGGGAAAAATCATTCCCCCTGGCGGAAGTCCGCGAGGCGGGCTGACCCGCTCGTTACCTCCCGGCGACCTTCGCGATGACGGCGGCCATGGCGTCCCACTTCTTCTCCATATCGGCGACGAGCTTGAACTGGGTATGGCAACGGTCGAGATTCTGCTCGGGGTAATGGGTACGGAAGTAGGTATCGCCGTTCAGGTAATCGGCGAGGAAGCGGATGCCGCACTCATAGGTCATGAGCTTCGCGCCCATGGGCAGGGTGCGGATCTCCTCATCGGTGAGGCTCTCTCCGCAGGCGCCCAGGAAGCCGCGGGCGTAGGCTTCGAACAGCGGCAGGGACATCTCCACCTTGTCGAGGTCCTTCTCGTCCTCGGCGGCGGTCGAAGCGCCGAAGCGGATGGAATCGCCGAAATCGTTGGCGGCGAGGCCCGGCATGACGGTATCCAGATCGATCACGCACAGGGGCTTGCGTGTGGCGGCGTCGAGCATGACGTTGTTGAGCTTGGTATCGTTGTGGGTGACGCGCAGGGGCAGCTTGCCCTCGGCGAGCATGCGCACCATGCAGCCCGCCTCCTCGGCGCGGTCCAAGGCGAAGGCGATCTCGCTTTGCACCTCTTGGAGGCGGCCGGCCTTGTCGGCGGCGATGGCGTCCCTGAGCTGGCGCACGCGGTCGGCGGTGTCATGGAAATGCGGGATGGTCTCGGTGAGCGTCGCGGCCGGGAACTCGGCCAGCTGCCTCTGGAACTGGCCGAAGGCGATGGCGCTCTGCACGAAATCCTCCTCGGATTCGACCTTCTCCAGGCAGATGCTGTCGGTGACGAAATCGTACACGCGCCAGCAGCCGCCCTCCGGGTCGCGGAAGAAGCTCTTGCCGTCCAGAGTGGGGACGACGTGCAGGGTATGGCGCGGGTCTCCGTCGCGCGCGGCGAGGTACTCCGTCACCGCGACGATATTCGCCATCAGGCCTTCCACGTTCTGGAAGACGTTCGTGTTGATCTTCTGCAGGATGTAATCCAGGCCGGAGGTGGTCTTGACGAGATAGGTCTCGTTGATGTGGCCGTTGCCGTAGCGCTCGCAGGAGAGCTGCTTTCCCTGGATGCGGAACTGTTCGGAATACTGGTTCATGGCTCTATTCCCCCCACAGCTGTTCGGGATACTTGCCCTCGGCCTTCATGCGGGCGATGGCCTCCTTGACCTTGGGCAGATCCTCGCGATAGGTGACGCCGTACCACTTCTCGTCCGTGGGCAGGACGCGCACGGAACCCTTGCCCTCCTCCATCATGCGGTTGGGGATGGAGGGCAGGTAGTACTCAGCCTTGAGCGGGTTCGCCTTGAGGGCTTCGCCGCGCAGGAAATCCACAAAATAGGAGCGCATATAGCCCACGGCGTCCGGCTGGAAGCCCCAGAAGTTCATGGAGACGATGGTGCCCGCGGGGATGAAGGTATAGGTCTCGCCGCCATCCTCGGTGAAGGCGGCGCCGCCTTCGCGCGGGACGATACTGGTGCGCTCGGTGACGCCGGTGAGCATATCGCCCTCGCGCACGCACACGCCGCGGGAGACGGAGCCGTTCTCCGTCAGGGTGTTTTCCACCTTGTAGCCGACCATGGCGTTCTCGCCCGCGTTGTGCGGCGCGCTCAGGAAGGCGTACATGCGCTCGAAGGCCTCGCGGCCGTAGTAATCGTCGGCGTTGAGCACGGCGAAGGGCCGGTCGATCCACTTGTCGGCGCACATGGCGGCGTGGCCCGTGCCCCAGGGCTTGACGCGCCCTTCCGGCACGGTGAAGCCCGCGGGAATCATATCGATGGTCTGGTAGGCGTACTTGAGGTCGACGCGAGAAGCGATGCGCGCGCCAATGGCGCTGTGGAACGCTTCTTCGTCCTGGGGACGGATGACGCACACCACACGCTCGAAGCCCGCGCGCACGGCGTCGAAGATGGAGTAATCAATGATGATATGGCCCTGGTCGTCCACCGGGGTGATCTGCTTGTTGCCGCCGAAACGGCTGCCCAGCCCGGCGGCCATGATGACGAGGATCGGTCCAGCCATGGGAAAGACCTCCTTTGATCCGGTACTTGCGATGAGGATGGGCCCCGGCAAAAGCCGAAGCCCTCTGAACTCCCGTATTCGGAGATCGATCGTCCTGCGAGCCCGCGGCTCAATCCAGCGCGTACATGCCCGTGGCCTTGTCCGTGCGCTCCTGGAGCCAGCGGCCGCTGGTGAAATCCGGCACGGCGACTGGCGCGCCGCCGTTGGCGATGGATTCCTCAGACAGCGCGGTCACGGCCATCCAGCTGGCGGCGTCGTAGACGTCGATCGGCGGCTGCTCGCCCTTCTGGACGCTCTCGATAAAGGCGCGCAGGACGAGGTAATCCATGCCGCCGTGGCCGCCGCGCAGGCCGAATTCCTTGTATTCCTTCCAGAGCGGGTGCTCGTATTCCTCGATGTATTTCTTGTCGCTTTCCCACTCGTGGGTCCAGTAATCCGGGTTGACGGGGCTGCGGCCTTCGATGAAGATGAAGCGGCCGTCCTCCTGCCAGGCGCCCTTGGTGCCGCGGATCTCGCCGCGGCGGGAATAGGCGCGCGGGAGGGTGCAATCGTGCTGCAGGACGATGGTCTCGCCGCCGGCGCAGGTGATGACTGTGGTGACGATATCGCCTTCCTTGACCTCGGCGTTGGCGAGCGGGCTGTCCGGCCGATGCTCCTGGAGCCACTCGTGCAGGCCGCAGGCCTTGCTGGCGAAGGAGGAAAGGCTGACCATGCGGTTGCCCCGGTTCAGGTTCAGCACCTTGGCGATGGGGCCGAGCTCGTGGGTCGGGTAGAGCTCCGCGTTGCGGTTCAGGAAATGGCGCTGGCGGTAGTGGCGGTTGATGTCGCCCTCGCCGACTTCGTCGCGCAGGTCGTGCGCGTAGGCGCCCTGGCAATGCACGATGGTGCCGAAGAGGCCCTCGCGCACCATGCGCAGGAGGGTGAGCTCTTCCAGGTTATAGCAGCAGTTTTCCAGCAGCATCACGGGGATGCCGGTCTCCTCGCTGGCGCGCACCATGTCCCAGCACTCGCGCACGCTCGTCGCGCCGCCGACTTCCATGCAGGGGCGCTTGCCCGCGCGCAGAGCCTCGATCACGATGGGGATATGCGTCTCCCAGCTGGTGAACACGCACACGGCCTCGATCTCCGGGTTCTTGAGGATATCGCGGTAATCCGTGGTGCCGACGGCGTCGTTGCCGGCGTGCTTCTTGACCAGGCCGATGCCCTTTTCCACGCGGTCCTGATATACGTCGCAAACCATATCCACAGAAACGTCGGGCATCTGCAAAAGCGTCGTCATCTGTCCGCAGCCGCGGCCTCCCAGGCCGATCACTCCGATGTGTACCGTGCGTCCCTTATCCCCCATGCTCATGTCGGTTTCCTCCATTCGCGTATTGGTGATTGGGTCCCATTATTCCTGGCAATCGCCTCAGCGCAGGCTGAGGAGATTGAAGTAGGTGGCGTAGCGCGCCGCGCCGTTCTCATAAAAGACCACGAGGAAGGGATAGACCTTTTCCTCGTTGTAGGCGAAGCGCTTGAAGAGCATGACCGTCTCGCCGGGCGCGACCGCGCTGCCCAGGGCGTTCATGGGCTCGGTCATGAGCGGATAGGCGTCGTAGAAGACGTCCTCCTTGGTGGCGAAGGCGATGCGCACCGCTTCCTCGACGGTGAGCTCTTTCTCGCCCTCGTTGCGCACCTCGAGGGCGACGGCCGCCTCGGTGCCAAAGAGCGTGTAGGTCTCGGCGTAGCGCTCAGCGAAGTACTCAGGCTTGAGCAGCTTCACTACGCGCATGGAGAAGGCGGCCTCGTCGGTCTCCACGCGGAACCAGACCCCAGGCGCGAGCGCCTCGGAGCGGCCGTAGGCCGGATCCTCGGCGATGATCTCCACGGCCTCGGGCTCCGCCTGGGGCTGCGGCGCAGGGTTCTCGGAGGGCGCTTTGGTCACGGTGATCTGGAATATCGCCGGGCCCGTCTGGCCCTCGTCGCTGAACTGCTCGTTCTCGAAATCGTCCCAGAGCCCACCGTCGTCGGCAGGCTGCGGCTCAGGCTCCTGCGCCTGCTCCTGGGGAGCGGCGCTGGCAACAGTCGTCGCGGAGGGCGCCTTGGTCACGGTGA
>CACZOT010000158.1 GCA_902782795.1 uncultured Eubacteriales bacterium
CGCCGTCGCCCAGCCCGCAGCGCCGTTCATCGGCTCGCCGTCCGAACCGAGCAGCTGGTTCCAGTTCACCTGGCCCAGTTCGTCGTAGGCGCGCTTCTCGCCGTACGCTCCCAGCGATTCCAGGAGCATCGGCTCGCCGTGGCCGTCCAGATAACAGAGGACCGCGACGCGCCCATTTTCGTCGTACTCGCGGCGCAGCTGCACGATGCCCTTCTTATTGGGGCAAGGCTCGAGGGAGGCGTCGAAATACGCCTCCTCGACGGCGCGGCCGTCCTCGTCATACGTCAGGGTATGGCGCGCGTAGCCGTCCGGACCGGCGACGAGCGTTTCGCCGTCCATATAATCCTCCTGAATGAGCCGGTTGTCGGAGTTGTACGTCTTTACCGGCCCGGCTTCGGCGCAACCGACCTGCGCGCACAGAGCCGCCAGCAGCAGGATCAGGATCAGGGACAAGGCGGTTTTCTTCATAGACATTCACGCTCCATGAATGAACTCTGCAAGAGAATATCTACCTATAATACAGAATAACAGGGATTTCACGGAAAGTCAATGCGTGCGGGCATATTGGTGGAGGTCCAGCAAAGCAGGCGTTTTTCTCTGGACAGACGGCGCGGCATTGGGTATAATGACCGCTGTAGCGCCCGGCCGAGCCGGGCTAACCGCCAATGAGAAGGGGCAAAGCGTATGAAACGAAGGCTGGCCGAGGTCTTTCGGCAGGATTCCGGCTACAAGGTGTTTTTCCTTTCCATGATCACCTTCGCCCTGGGCTACGGCCTCTACAAGGGCGTGATCGACAACTACCTGGCGGGCGTGGTCTCCATGACCTCGTTCGACAAGGGCGTTTCGGAGTTCTTCCGCGAGTTGCCGGGGCTGTTGCTGGTGTTCATCCTCGCGGTGCTGTACATGTTCTCCGCGGAGAAGATCTACCGTATTGGCGCGCTGATCATGCTCCTGGGCATGACGGCGCAGGCCTTCGTGCCCGCGACGCGCGTGATGGTGATCCTCGCGATCTTCGTCTTTTCCCTGGGAGATCACATCCAGCTGGGCATGCGCAACACCATGTCGCTCCAATACGCTAAGGAAGGGCGCGGCGGCGCGGCACTGGGTCTGCAGAATGCCGTCTATCAGGTCGGGACGCTCGCGGGATATCTGGTCATCATCGCCATTTTCTCCTTTCTGCCGGGCACGGAGCCTCTCTTCCGCGGCGTGTTCGGGGCCAGCGCCGCGATCATAGGTCTAGGGTTCCTCTCGACGCTGCGCATGCGGGGCAACAGCCAGCAGGACGAGAGCAAACGCCGCTTCTACCTGCGCAAAAAGTACGCGAAATACTACATGCTGGAGGTCTTCTACGGCGCGCGCAAGCAGATCTTCTTCACCTTCGGGCCCTATGTGCTGGTGCTCTTTTACGGCGCGAACGCCATGGTCATCAGCATCCTCTTTGCCGTTTCCTCCGTCTGCACCTTCTTCGCCGCACCCTTGGTGGGGCGGATCATCGACCGTTTCGGCTACAAGATCGTGATGGTGATGGATACGCTGATCCTGGTCGTGGTCTGCTTCTTTTACGGCTTTGCGCACCATATCTTCCCCATGCACGTGGCGTTCATCGTCTGCTGCGTCAATTACATTCTCGATTCGGTGATCTCCCTGGCCTCCATGGCCTCGAACGTCTACGTGCAGGATCTCGCCGAAAGCCAGGACGAGGTGCGCGCGACCATCTCCACCGGCGTTTCCGTCAACCACCTGATCACCATCCTGATCGCCCTGTTCGGCGGATGGATCTGGCAGGCGCTGGGCATCGAAACGCTGTTCATCCTCTCGGCCGTCCTGGGCCTGTGCAACAGCGCCTACGCCGCCACGATCAAGCCGCGCCGGGCGTAATCGCCGCGTTCCTCGAGAAAAAAAGAACGCCCTCCCGCTTTTCCGCGGGAGGGCGTTCTTTCGCGCGATGTTCTCAGGCAAAGGGATGGACGCGCACCTTGATCAGCGTGGGCTCGCCCAGGCGGAGGATCTCCTCGTCGCCGTTGAGCACGCGCCGCAGGGCCCACCGGCCCTCGCGGAACTCGCCCTCTTCGATGGTGAGGTATTCCACATACGGCTTTTCGGGATCGAGCGAATAAAAGCGCGGCATGCAGTTGCAGCCGAGCAGGTAGAACTCGTTCTCCCCGGTGCGCACGGCCAGGCAGGCGCCAGGGGCGTCCTCGGCGCCGCGCGCGCCGAAGCGCACGGCGAGGCGGAGCGAGCCGAAGGCCATGGAATCGCGCTCGGGGTCCTCGCGGATCACCGCTTGGAGATCATCCGTGCCGTAATGCGCGGTGAGGACGGGCATCAGGCCCTGCAGAAGCTCGTTGGCGCGGGCGTAGACGCGCGGATCCAGCCTCTGCCTGAGCATGGCGTCGCTCGCGTCCATGCCCACCGCCGCGCCGAGCGAGGTGTCCATGAGATCGCCGATATCATCGATGCCAAAGGGCGCGAAGCACAGCGCATGGTAGCGGCCGATGGCCCAGATCAGGCGGGCCGTCGCGCCGGGATGCAGCGCCGTTTCCGGGATGAAGAGTGGGTTGCCCTGCTTCGTGTAGCGCTCGCAGGTCTCGCAGAACTGGGGGATGTAGATATCCGGCGCCAGCCAATCCAGCGAGGGAGCCGCCGTCTGGTAGACCTCCATGACGCGGTAGACCGGTCCTCCGCTGGGGTACTGGCCCGGCTTCGTGCCCTGTACGAGCCAGCAGTTGGCGTACATGGGGATGGGATATTCCGCCTTGCCCGCCTTGGCCACGGACTCAATATGCAGCGCCGTGTACCAGGCCATGAAGACCTCGTCCGCGGCCTCGCCGAAGACCTCCTGCCAGGTACCCTCCCGCCGCTTCTCCAGCGCGGCGCGGATGTCCTCCACAAGGCCCTCCCCGCGCGCGAGAAGGCCGTCGATCAGCTCGCTCGGCACCTTCTGAGAGAAGGCCGCGTCGGCCAGATCGCTGTGATCCCGGCTCGCGCCGAGAAGGCCGGTCTCGTTCTCCACCTGAATAAGGACGACCGTGCGCTGCGTGTCCGTATCGCGCAGGTGCGCGCACAGGGCCGCGAAGGCGCGGGCGTCGGCGCGGGTGGTCTCCTCCGCGAAGGCGGAAAGAGTCGTATAGGACAGATGGAAATCGAACAGGGGGATCTCCTGGAAGCGGCGGCCCTTCTCGAGTTCCGCGCGCGGGAAGCGCTCCAGGTCCGTTTTGACCCAATCCGGCGCGTAGGAGCAGTTGGCGTTCTTCCACGTTCCGAACCAGAGGATGCCGATGCGCATGCCGTGCTCCCGGGCCTGGGCGATGAGCCCGTCCACGAGTTCGAAGTGGAACTCGCCCTCCACGGGCTCGAGCTGCTGCCAGGTGACCGGGAAGAGCAGGCTGTTGAGATGCAGCGCCTTCATCCGGCCCCAGATGGGCTCCATGTAGGCCGTCGTCGAGGAGCTGGAATTGTGCAGTTCTCCTGACAGCAGCACGAACGGCTCGCCGTCCACCAGCAGCGTCTTGTACCCGTTGCGGTATTCTACCCTGGGAATCTCCCGCATAACCTTTTCCTCCCATAACAAGTGTATTTGCGGTTGCGTGAAACAGATTCAGTCGGCGCGGAAGCCGTACTCGTCCGCGACGAGCGGAACGCTTCGCGCGTCCATGTTTTCGACGCGCACGAACATTCCCCGCTCGATGGCGAGGATCACGCGGTCGATGGCTTCTTCTTCGCCCTGGATCTCCATGGAGACGCTGCCGTCCGGCTCGTTGCGCACCCAGCCTGTGCAGCCGTAGAGCTGCGCCGCGTGCACGGCCCGGTAGCGAAAGCCTACGCCCTGTACCCAGCCGGTGAAGAGGATGCGGCGGCGGATCACCGTTTTCCCTCCCGCAGTTTCTTGCGGCCGTCCGCGGCCACGACGCCGCCGATCACGGCCAGCCCCAGGCCGACGGCAGAGCCGATCGCGGGGATCAGGCTCGCGGCGAAGAGATCGTCCCTCGTGCGGATCCGGGGGACGCGATAGCCGCCCCCGACGCGGCAGACCTCGATCTCCATCTCCTCACCCTTCTCCATGGGCTCGTCCAGGCGCAGCTTGTCCTGGAATTCCGCGCCGTCCACGGTATATTGCAGCTGCGCGTCCCATACCGTTTCCAGGTAGTCGTATTCGCCGCGCACGGATCGGATCTCCACATACGTGGCGACCGCAGTGACCGTCCGCAGGTTTGCCGGATCCTGACAGGCCCGGTACTGGCTCGCGTTCTGCGCGATCCCCACGCACCCCAGCGCGAGGAAGACCACGCCCGCCAGCGCGATGATCGCCGCAGTGCGCACCTCGCCTTTGATCTTCTCCGCGCGCCGCGCTTTTCTCTCGGCTCGTTTGCTCACAGCTTCGCGCCTCCCGTCTTGACTTGCGCCTCCTCCGGCGCTACCATAGGGTATCGAGGTGATCTTCTTGATCGAAACGACCTGGCGCATCCCCGGCGCGCCGCGTCTGGCCCTGCTGGGGGATTTTCACAACGGCGACGTGGCGCCCATCCTGGCCGCGCTGGAGAAGCGCAGGCCGGAGATCGTCTGCGTCGTCGGGGACGTGGTCTCCGGTCGCGTCCCGAAAGAAGGGCTGCTCGTCGAGGAGCAGGCAAACGTCCTGCCCTTCCTGCGCGGATGCGCGGCCGTCGCGCCGACATTTCTATCGCTTGGAAACCACGAGGCCGCCCTGTGCGAAGAGGACTTCGCGGCCATGCGCGCCACAGGCGTCCATCTGCTGGACAACGCCTTTGCCTCCGTCGCGCTGGGCGGAAGAAGGATCGTGCTTTGCGGCGTCACCAGCCATTACGTGCTGGACAGCCGCGCCTTCCGGGCGAAGCACCCCTCCCGGGAGCGGTACCCCCACCGGGAGCGCGACACGGATTGGAGCCCGGTCCGTTCGCCCGATCTGGGCTTTCTCGCGCACCGGCCCGAAGGGTACACGATCCTGCTCAGCCATCACCCGGAATACTATCCGCTCCTGCCGAAGGCGGATCTCGTGCTCTCCGGCCACGCCCACGGCGGGCAATGGCGCGTGTTCGGCCACGGGGTCTTCGCGCCGGGACAGGGCTGGTGGCCCAAGTGGACCCGGGGCGTATACGAGGGGCGCTTCGTCGTCACTGCGGGGCTCACCAACACAGCCGGCGTACCGCGCTTTTTCAACCCCACGGAGGTCGTCTTCATCGAGCCCCGGTAACTTCTCCTCCTTCGATTGTATAGAGAATGCCGCCCACTGTCAAGGGTTCCTGGCGCAGCGAAGCCCCCTCCCGTCCGGGAGGGGGCTTCGCTGCGCCATCTGCGCCGTTCAGTGGCTCTTGTCCTGGAAGAACCATTCGTCCCAGTTCGCCGTCGTATGGTTGCGGAAGAGCACAGCCAGTTCCCCGTCCGGATACCATTCCAGCAGCACGGAGCGGATGGCGTTCCCGCGGAAGTTCTCCAGCGAGGAGCAGTTCACCTGCACGATCGGCTGGTTGTCGATCGCGGCGATCTTGCGGTAGCAGTCCTTGCCGGCCCAATACTGATCGCCGATGTGCGCGTGGCCGTAAAAATGCATGCGCACGTTTTCCGGCAGGGGCAAAAAGCGCCCGAGCAGCGGCGATTCCCGGTTGCCGCCCGGAAAGGCGTAATGGGAAAAGGTGAGGACGGGCTTGGGGCACGCGGCGATCTTCTCGCGCACGGCGGCGTAGTCCGCGTCGGTATAGGCGTATTTTCCCGCATCGCCCCAGACTTCGCCGTTGGTCGTGTGCCAGGAGCCCTCCGGATCGCCGTGATCCGGGAAGAAGAAGGCGACAAAGGGCCCGAAATCCTCCGTAAAGCAGAAGGTTTCCAGGGACGGGTGCACGTGCCAGTCGGGCAGCTCCCGCACCGCCTCATAGAAGGGCAGGGTCAGCTTCTGCATGCCGGAATGCTTCTGATGGTAGCGGAAGTATTCGAAATCATGGTTTCCGACCACGTAGTACTTCGGGGCGGAAACGCGCCCCAGCTGACGGATCTGCATCCGGGTCATGGTCTCGATAAAGCCCCGGTCGTTCCCCTCGACGGAATCCCCCAGGTAGCAGACGGCGTCCACGGGCGTCTCCAAGGAGAGGAAATCATCCACGGCGCGGGTCATGCAGTATTCGGCGCGCTCGGGGATCCTCTGCTGCAGATCGGTAATGATCCACAGGCGCACGGCTGCCTTGCCGCTCAGGCGTTGTACGATCTGTTCCAGCATGCGAAGCGGTTCCTTTCTTGCTTTGGCAATGGGAAGGCGCCGGATGGCCAGGCCGTCCGGCGCCTATTGGTGCGCTGATTACTTGTGCGCGTCGAAGAAGGACTGCCAGAGGCCCACGTAATCGTCGACGCCGATGTTGGAGAGCGTATCCAGATGCTTCTGCCAATCGGCCTCGGAGATGCCGTTAACGACGGCGTTGGCGCGGAACTGGTTGAGGTAGTTGTCGATCTCGACCAGGAGCATGTTGCGCTCTTCCTCTTCCTCAGCCACGGAGAAGCCGTTGGTGATGAACTGCTTCGGGCCGTAGGGCTCGTAGGCGAGGATGGCTTCCGCCTTGGCGGCGTAGCGGACGGTCAGGCCCTGCTTGTCCTCGCGGAAGAACACGGGCACGGACGGGCCGATCGCCACGGTGCGGCGCATGATGGTGGAGGTGGTGTCGGCGGGGACGTTGTCGGTGAAGGTCTCCCACTCGCCGGCCTCGTTGTAGCGCCAGAGGACGTCCTCCGGGCTCTGGAACCAGGTCAGCTGGGTGGTCAGATCCTTATTGATGTAGTCGTACCAGCGGACCATGGCTTCGACGTCCTTGCAGGCCGTGGTGACGACGAACATATCCAGCGTGGAGGACTGATAGGTGCGCTCCCAGAGGGGCTCGACCTCTTCGCTGGAGCGGAGCATGGGCAGCAGGGCGAAATCGTCCAGATAGCCGCCGGTGATGACGCAATCGGAATACCAGTCCACGACCACGCCCACGGTGCATTCCTCGGTCGCGCCCTTGGCGAGGTACTCGTTGTAATCGGCAGTGTAGATGTCCTTCCAGATGAGGTTGTCCTCATAGAGCTTGTGCAGCCACTGCAGGCCCTGGAAGTAGCTGTCCTCGGCGGGCGTGAAGATGACGGTGTCGTCCGCCACGCGCAGGTGCTTGGCGTTGTCGAAGGTGCCAAAGTAGCTGAGCATGGTCAGCACGGTGTAGGTGGTGGACGTCTCGTTGGCGAGCAGCGGGATCTCATCCTGCTGGCCGTTGCCGTTGGGGTCCTCGTCGCGGAAGGCGACGAGCACGTCGTAGAGCTCATCGGTGGTGGAGGGCATCTCCTTGTTGACGGCGTCGAGCCAGGCGGTGTTGATCCACAGTTGGCTCTCCTCGCTGTTGGTGCGGAAGCCGACGTTGCCGTAGGGCAGAGAGTGGATCTTGCCATCGTACAGGGTCAGGGAGCCGGGGAGTTCCGGATGCAGGCCGAAGATCTCCATGACGTTGGGGGCGATCTCCTCGGTGAGGTAATCGTTGAGGACCGCGGTCATGTCGATGTTCTGCACGAGGTTCACGCGGCCGCCGATGATGGCGTCCGGCAGGTCCGCGGAGGCGAAGGTGAGGTTGATCTTCTCGGTCCAGGTGTCAGAGGGCACTTCCACCCAGTCCACATGGATGTTCGTGGCCTGCTCGGCATCGATGCAGCACTGCTTCTCGTTGTAGGTGTTCATGCTGCGGGAATCCTTGATGGTCATGATCTTGACGGTCGTCGGCTCATCGTAGATGGGCAGCTGCGGTTCCACCGCGCTTGCGGAAACGCTGAAGACGAGCAACAGCGCCAGGGCAAGGCTGAGTATCCTGATCTTCCTCATGTGGGGCTCCTCCTAGCTATAGTAGTATTTATCTTGGCAGGCTCCGCCTGCAAAGACCGTATGGGGGGTCATCCCTTGATGCCGCCGATCATCACGCCCTTGACGAAGTAGCGCTGGATGAAGGGATACAGGATCAGCATCGGCAGAGAGCCGACCATGATCACGCCGTACTTGATGGTGGAGGCGAGCCGCTGCAGTTCGGCCAGCTCGGAGGGGTCGTCCACATCGGCGCTGATCATGCGGCTGCTGATGAGGATCTCCTTTAGGAACATCTGCAGGGGGTACTTGGACTGATCGCTCAGGTAGATCATGGCCGTAAAGTAGGAGTTCCAGTAGGCGACGGCGTTGTACAGGGCGATGACGGCGATGATCGCCTTGCTCAGCGGCACCGCGATTCCGAAGAAGAAGCGGATGTTGCCGCAGCCATCCAGCATGGAGGCCTCCAGGAGCTCGTAGGGCAGGCTGTTCTGGAAGAAGGTGCGCGCGATGATGATATTGTAGACCGACACGCAGCTCAGCAGAATGATCACCGCGCGGGTGTTGATCAGGTGCAGGGTCTTCACCATCAGATAGACCGGGATGAGGCCCGCGCTGA
>CACZOT010000159.1 GCA_902782795.1 uncultured Eubacteriales bacterium
GACCGGAAGGCATCGCGCGCGGGCCGTCCCCCGGGGCGGCGGCGCAAGCGTTCGGCTTCAGCCGAACGCGGCGCCGCGCAGGAAAAACGCAGAAAACATCAAGGAGAGTGTCATCTTTGGCGCGCACGATCATCTCTGTCGAACATATCTGCAAGGAATATCAGCTGGGCGTGATCGGTTCGACCACGCTGCGGCGCGAGCTGCAATCCCGGCTGGCGGTGCTGCGCGGCAAGGAGGACCCGAACCGCAAGATCGAAGGGCCGGACAAGCGGGCCGGCGGCGGCGCGCGGTTCCTGGCGCTGGACGACGTGAACTTTGAGGTGCGGGAGGGCGACGCCCTGGGCGTGATCGGCCGCAATGGCGCGGGCAAATCCACCATGCTGAAGCTGATCAGCCGCGTCACCGCGCCGACGTCGGGCATCATCCGCATCAAGGGGCGCGTCGCCAGCCTCCTGGAGATCGGTACGGGCTTCCATCCGGAGCTGACCGGCCGCGAGAACATGTTCCTGAACGGCGCGATCCTCGGCATGAGCAAGGCGGAAACCGCGTCCAAGATGGACGAGATCATCGCCTTTTCCGAGATCGAGAATTTCATTGATACGCCGGTCAAGCGCTATTCCAGCGGCATGTACGTCAAGCTGGCCTTCGCCGTGGCGGCGCATCTGGATCCGGACATCCTCATCTGCGACGAGGTCCTCGCGGTGGGAGACACGACCTTCCAGCACAAGTGCATCGCCAAGATGGCCGAGGTGGCGCAGAACGGCAGCGCCGTCCTGTGCGTGAGCCACAACATGCGCACTGTGCAGCAGCTGTGCACGCGCGCGATCTACCTGGACAAGGGCCGCCTCACCTACGACGGCGACGTCGACCCTGCCATCAGCCTCTACGCCGGGGACGGCGCCATCGGCAACCTCTCCAACGACCTGGCCTCGCGGACCAGGCGCAACGGCGAGGGCGTGGGCGCGCGGTTTCAAGCCATGCGTTTCCTGAACACCGCCGACTGCCGCTACGAGCCCGACGGCCGCCTGGAGGCGGAGATCGTCTGGACGGCCGAGGAGACCATCGAAGACGCCGAGCTCTGGGCCGTGATCCAGACGGACGTGGGAGAGATCATCGGCCGCAGCGTTTCGAAGCCCGTTTTGCGCGCGGAGCGAGGCGAGGAGGTCCACACGACGGCGACGTTCTCCCTGTGGGGCCTGGCGCCGGGCCTGTACCAGGTGCGCCTGCTGCTCGTGCGGCCGGATCTGGTGACGGGCCTGCACCGTTTTTACGACAGTGTGGACGACGCCTTCCGCTTTACGGTCCTCCCGTACAGCGACGCCCACGACGGCCTCTGGCAGCCGCGCTTCTGGGGCAATATGCGGCTGGGCGAGATCGAGATCCGCGAACGAGTCGAGGCGAAATGAACCCAAAGGCACAGCCGGGCAACCGGCCGTGCCTTTTTTGCGGGGCCGCGGCGGGGGCTGTCCGGCTCCCTGGCAATGGGAGAAGCTGTGACTATAATATAATACCGCCGTAAGTATGGGAACGCGATCGGAATGATCATGAAGGCAGGCCGGGCAGGCGACCCGGACGGGAAGGGGCGAACAGAGAATGTGTGTCTTTCGCAGGAGGAACATCGGCGACGCGGTTGAGGAGTGCCGGAACGCCCCCCCCGGCGGCGTCCTGTTGGACGTCCGGGAGGAGGACGAGTTCCGCTCCGGCCATATCCCCGGCGCGGTGAACACGCCGCTGTCGAGGATCGCTGAGGCGTCGTTTCCCAGGGACGCGGCGCTGTACGTCTACTGCCTGCGCGGCGCCCGGAGCCGGCGGGCGGTGGCCGTTCTTCGGAAGATGGGATACGGCGGCGCCAGGAGCATCGGAGGCATCGCCTCGTACAAGGGACCGTTGGAAGGGGGAAAAGCATGACAAAAGTCGCAGTGATCACGGGCGGCGCGCACGGCATCGGCAAGGCGACGGCGGAGCTGTTCCGCCGGGAGGGGGTCGCCGTCGAGATCATCGATTCCCGCCCCGGCAGCCATTTTGTGGGCGATATCGCCGACCGGGAGACGCTGGAGTGCTTCGCGCGGCAAGTCACGCAGATCCACGGGCATGTCGATTACCTGATCAACAACGCCCCGCCCGCGATGCGGGGGATCGGCAGCTGCACCTATGAGGAATTCCAGACGGCCCTGGCCGTGGGGGTGACGGCCCCGTTTTATCTGGCAAAGCTGTTCCTGCCGTGGTTCGCGCCGGGAGCCGCGATCGTGAACGTCTCCTCCTCGCGGGACCGGATGAGCCAGCTGGAGACGGAGAGCTACACGGCGGCGAAGGGCGGCCTCTCCGCCCTGACCCACGCGCTGGCGGTCAGCCTGGCCGGGAAGGTGCGCGTGAACAGCGTCAGCCCCGGATGGATCGATACGGAATACCGCGCCTATGATGGCGCGGACGCACTCCAGCAGCCGGCGGGGCGCGTGGGGGACCCGATGGACGTCGCCCACATGATCCTCTACCTGTGCTCGGACAAGGCGGGATTCATCACGGGCGAAAACATTTGCATCGACGGCGGCATGACGAAGCTGATGATCTATCATGGCGATCACGGCTGGACCTACGAGCCGAAAGAGCCCTGAGGACCGGAGCGGCCGTTTGTCGCATGGCAGGCGACCGCTTCCTTTTTCCGGTATGCTATCCTTGGCGCATCGAGGGGAGAAGGGCGGGAAAGCAAAACGCCGCCGCTTCTCCATACCGGCGATGAAAGGGGTTGGAAACGATGCGGAAAATCGACGCCATCCGCGGCAGCCTGATCGGCGGAGCGGCGGGGGACGCGCTCGGCTACGCGGTGGAATTCATGCGGGAGAAGGAGATCTTCGAGCGCTGGGGAGAGAGCGGCATTACGCGCTATGAGCTCTCCGGCGGCCTGGCGCGCATCTCTGACGATACGCAGATGACGCTCTTCACCGCGGAGGGCCTGATCCTCGCCGAGGGCGGGGAATGGGCGAAGTCCGTCAACAGCAGCTACTTGGATTGGCTGGCCACGCAGGAGGAATTCTTCCCTCTCAAGGGCGAACATCGCTCGCGCCTGCTGGACGAAAAGGGCCTGTTCAGCCGCCGCGCTCCGGGCAACACCTGCCTCGCGGCGCTGCGTATGGGCGGAGGGGGCTCGCCGGAGCGCCCCGTCAACAAGAGCAAGGGCTGCGGCGGCGTGATGCGCGTGGCCCCGGTCGGGCTGTTTTTCGCCGGAAGCTCCGTCTCCATCGAGGAGAGCGACCGCGTCGCCGCACACGCCGCGGCGCTGACCCACGGGCATCCCTTCGGGTACCTTCCGGCCGCGGTCCTGGCGCACACCGTCCGCAGGATCGTCGAGGACGGCGCGCCGATCTTCGAGGCGGCCACCGACGCCCTGGATACCGTCAAGGATCTCTGGTGGGATACGCCGGGCCTTGCGGACTTCGCGGTGCTCATCCGCAAGAGCCTGCGCCTCGCCAGGGAAGCGGAGGACGACCTCGGGGCCATCCACGCGCTCGGCGAGGGCTGGGCGGGGGACGAGGCCCTGGCGATCGCCCTGTTCTGCGCGGCCAGGTATCCGGACGATATCGACCGCGCGCTCATCGCCTCCGTCAACCACAACGGGGACAGCGATTCCACCGGCGCGATCGCCGGGAACATCGTCGGCGCGAACGTGGGGCTCGAGGGCGTCCCCCAAAAGTACACGGAAACACTGGAGCTGCGCGATCTCATTATCGAGACCGCGGACAGGCTTTGCGGGGCGGAAATTGCGTAACGCGAACAGGAGGGCGGCACGATGATCAGACCGGATCCGAAAGACAACGCGCGCCTGCGGTACAAGATCGAACGGCGCAGGGACGACGAAGGCAACGCCGTCGGCTGGCGGCTTGAGGAGCTCTCGTCCGATGGGAATCGGGGCGTCCTCCTGCTCGACGAAAAGGGAGTCCTGACCGACTATTTGCGGTACGCCCCTGACCTCAAAGAGGAGATCCACTTCGACGCGGCAGGGGAAATGACCGAATGGGCCTCGTGGGACTATCTCCCGGAGGACGGGCTGGGCTGGAACGATTACCGGACGGAATACGATAAAAACGGCAACGTCATCGATTCGGACTGGACCGGCCAGGCGTGACGCCGCGGCCTGACCGGGCCGTGAAGGAGCCGTTTTCCGCGGGAAACGGCCGCGCGCGACCCTTCCCGCTTTTCGGTTGCTCCGGGAGAGGGCGGGGACGGCGCCGGGTGAAGCGAGGATTTAATCTTTGTCCGGTTGCTTTTCCACGGCATCTATGCTATACTGCCTCCAGTCTCGCGGGCGATGACAGTCGGGTCCCGTGCGGCGTTGCGCCGTGAATCATGTCAGGGCCGGAAGGCAGCAGCATTAAGCGGATAGCAGCGCGCGCCGCGGGTCAGCCTGGCCCGAGCCCGCGGGGCCTTTTTCAAAAAGCCCCACTACCGATCGTTCGACCCATCGGCCTTCCCTCGCGGGAGAGCGCCCCTGGGGTTCATTTTTGCCCAAATGGGGCAAAAAACACGAACAAAACCACATGAAGGAGAGGAAATATTCATGCTGAACTATGACGTCCTCCGTTCCGCCGACCCGGAGATCGCCGCCGCCCTGGACGCGGAGCTCAAGCGCCAGCGGGAGCACATCGAGCTGATCGCCTCTGAAAACTTCGTCAGCGAGGCCGTCATGCAGGCCATGGGCTCGCACCTGACCAACAAGTACGCCGAGGGCTACCCGGGCAAGCGCTATTACGGCGGCTGCGCGGCGGTGGATATCGCCGAAAACCTGGCGCGGGACCGCGCCAAGGAGCTCTTCGGCGCGGAGCACGCCAACGTGCAGCCCCACTCCGGCGCGCAGGCCAACACGGCCGTGTACTTCGCCCTGCTCGAGCCGGGCGACACCGTCATGGGA
>CACZOT010000160.1 GCA_902782795.1 uncultured Eubacteriales bacterium
GGACCGCTTCCCGCCCAGGCCGCGCGGGAAAAGGGCGCTTGCGGCGTTCCTGATCGCGATGGAGCTGTCGCTGGGGGCGTATCAGTACCATACCTTCGCCACGACGGACAAGTTCGCCTCTGTCGGTCCAGCCTTTCAATGCATTCTTGATTCCGGAATGGAATTCGGCTTCGGCGATTGGGATACGTCCGATTCCCTCACGGAATTGAGCGACGGGCGCGTCCATACATGCAAGGTCTACAATTACAGGAACCCCGACGTCTGGTACTGGCTCATGGAAAAGGATTTCCGCAAATATGGCGAGGGCAAGCCGGTGTTCGTGATCTATGAAGACAGCCGGTTGGATTTCCACGGCAGCATCGGCCACGTCGCCGGGGAATGGACCCGCCAGGATCTGAAGTATCTGGACAAGGGCGAGGTCATCTTCGCCGACGGGACGTACACGGTCTGGCGTTATGAAACGCTGGAGGCCCTGGAGGAAGCGGCGGGGACCCACTTCTAAGCGGAGCGGGACCAGGCGGCGCGCTGCAAAACAGGCGCGTCCGCCGCCGCGCGATTGGACGGATATCCGGGAGGGAATTCCATGAAAAAGACTTACATCACCACCATGCCCAACCATATCGGCGCGTTCCTGAAGGCGAGCGAATGCTGCGCGGAGCTGGGGGTGAACATCACCCGCGTCAGCTACAACAAGGCCGTGGATTCCCACACCCTGTTCATCGACGCGGAAGGCTCCGAAACGCAGCTGATCCAAGCGGACGAGCGGCTCGCCCGGATCGGCTATCTGCGGGGCGCGGAGGACGAGCGCAGCATCGTCCTGCTGGAATTCCACCTGAAGGACCAGCCCGGCAGCGTCACGGCGGTGCTGCGGCTGATCAACGAGTTCAGCCTCAACATCTCTTATATCAGCTCCCAGGAGAACGGTACGGACTACCAGGCCTTCAAGATGGGCCTGTTTGTGGAGGACGAGGAGCAGCTGCGCGCCTTCCTGGGCCGGGTGGAGGCGCTGTGCCCGGTACGGGTCATCGATTACAACCACTCGGAGCGCGTGTACGACAACAGCATCTTCTACCGTTCCTTCGTCTCCGGCCTGATGCGGACGATGGGCCTGCCGGAGGAATGCCGGGACGGATTGCTGGTGAACAGCAACCTGGTCATGCAGATGCTGGACGAGAAGGGGCTTTCCCCCTACAAGACCTTTGAGAGCATCGGCCGCTTCGCCCAGCTCCTGGCGGATTGCCGGGGCGAAGCCTTCGCGCCGCGGATCACGGAGCACGCCGTCACGGACGATACGCATATCACCCTGATCGAGCCGCCCTGCGGCAGCAACACGGCCATCCTGCAAAGCAAGGGGGAAGCGCTGTTCATCGATTGCGGCTACGCGCTGTACCGCGCGGAAATGGAAGCGATCTTCCGCAGGCTGCTGCCCGATTGGGAGGGCATGACCAAGCGCATATTTATCACCCACGCGGATCTGGACCACTGCGGGCTTTTGCCTCTGTTCGACGAGGTGCTCTCCAGCGCGAAATCCAAGGAATGCCTGGCGCTGGAGTGGGCCGGGGAGAACGGCTTCCGGGAGCAAAACCCGCTGCACAAGCCCTATATCAGCATCTGCAAAGCCCTGACGGGCTATCATCCGCCTCGTCCGGACCGGGTGCGCGGCCTGTGGGACGGCCGCGGCGAGCAGGCGGAGCCGCTCGAGCAGATCGGCTTTTTCCGCTTTGGGGAGATGGGCTTCGAGGTCTATCAGGGCGCGGGAGGCCACCTCAAGGGCGAGACGGTGCTGATCGATTACGAGCACCACGTCGCCTTTACGGGCGATATCTACGTCAACATGCGCGGCATGACCCGGGAGCAGGCCGCCTATAACCAGTACGCGCCGGTGCTGATGACCTCGGTGGATACCGATCCGAAGCTCTGCGCCGAAGAGCGCAAGGCCATCCTGCAGCGCCTCGGCGCGGGAACGTGGCAGGTGTTCGGCGCGCACGGCATGAAAAAGGAATACCAGGTGCAGGCGCAGTAGCGCCGGTTTTCCCGGAGGGGAAAAGGCCGACGCTCAGGAGCGGCTTCGCGGATGCGGATCCCGATCACCAGGGGCGCGATTGCATTTCCTGCTTTCTCCGGGCCTTCTCCAGGGACGGGCCGGACGTGACCGCCGCGGCGGCGCTTGCATTTTTCATCGGATTTCATTATAATACTCTTTATATTTGTGGTTTTTTCCCGGCACGGACGTGGCGGGAGAATTGTGTCGTCGGGAGGCGTGTATGGAATCTTTCGCAGTGTTCGCCGACGGTACGGCGAACCTTCCCAAGAATTATCTGAGCGGGATCCGTCTGATCCCGCTGGAATATCTCGTAGACGGGGAACCCAAACCCTATATGGGCGATGTGGAGCAGTTCGACGCCAAATCCTATTATGAGGGCCTGCGCCAGGGAAAACAGGTCCAGACCAGCCTGATCAACACGCAGACCTTTTTGACGTATTTCGCTTCGGCCCTGGAAAAGGGGATGGATCTGATCTACGTCAGCATGAGCTCGGAGATCAGCGGCACCTGTCAGGCGGCCGCGATCGCGGCGAGGGAGCTGATGGAGACCTATCCCGGCCGCTATGTGCACATCGTGGATTCCCTCGGCTGCGGCTTCGGGTGCGGCCTGCTGGCGATCCGCGCCGCCGAGCTGAGCGCCGGGGGCGTTCCGGTCCGGGAGGCGGCCAGGATCCTGGACGGGGAAGTGCCCCACATCTGCCAGTATTTCACGGTGGACGATCTCAATTTCCTCAAGCGGACCGGCCGCGTGTGCGGAGTGACGGCGAAGATCGCCACGATCCTCGGCATCAAACCGATCCTCTACGGCGACGCCACCGGGCATATCGTCGCCTGCGACAAGGTCAGGGGGCGGAAGAGGTCCATCGAGGCCATCGCGCGGAAATACGCGGAAAAACGGCTGGAGCTTCCCTTCCAGCAGGTGTTTATCTCCCACGGAGACTGCCTCGCGGACGCGGAAGATCTGGCCGAACGGGTGCGGCAGATCACGCCCGGATACAGCGTCACCATCTGCCAGCACGAGCCCGTTTCCGGCGCGCACGTGTGCCCTGGGATGCTGGCCCTGTTCTTCCGCGGCAAGGAGAGATAGCCGCGGCGAAATTGCGGAAAAACCATCTTTGGACAGGAACAAACCGGCAGGAGGCCCAGTCTGACTAGGGAATAAACAGAAACGGGAGTGGATAGACATGAAGAAGACGCATTGGCTGGCGGTTTTGACCGCGCTGGTTCTCGCGCTGGGAATCCTGGGGATCGCGCACGCGGAGATCATCCCCGCCTACGGGGAAGGGCAGATCGGTCTGCAGGCCGTTGTGCTGTGCGAAGAACTGACCGTGCGCGCGGAGCCCAGCTCTTCCGCCCAGGCGGTGAAGAAGCTGCATTACGGCGACAAGATCATCGCGCAGCCGCAGACCGGCGGCTGGGCCGCGTGTTTCCTTTCGGATTCCGTGGACGAGGGCCGCGCGGGCTGGGTGAACGAGGACTATCTCGCCATCGATCCCGCTTGGCTCCGGACGGAAGCCAAGACGCCGGTCTATGCCTGGAACGACACGATGGCGCCCAAGGTCGCTCTGCTGGACGCGAACACCACCCTGCCCATCCTGAAAGACGACGGTGAGTGGCTCGTCGTCAGCCTGCGCGGCGCCGCCGGGTGGATCCATCAGGAGAACTACGTTGCGGCTGCGTCCGAAGCCTTCGTCAGCCCGGCAGACCCCGCCGTGTCCCCTGTGGCCGGGGCCGGGGCCCAAAGGCAGAACGGCGAGCGCTTCGAGGAGATCATCATGCTCGAGGGCATGCCGGAGACCGTCCACTATGAGCACGTCGTGAGCGAGGACCTGGGCATCGAGATCGATTACGACTACGAACTCTTCGTGCGCAGAACCGAAGCGGGCCTGGAGCGCTTTGCTTCCAGCTATGACAGCGTCCAGGATCCGATGGACTACCTCGAGCTGCGCCGCAGCGCGGAGGACGCCGACACCGTCGCCGCGTCCATCGGCGCCACGCTGTCCCAGGAGTACGACATCACCGTCGCACCGTATACGCTGGAACGCGCGGGCAACTGCACCGTCATCAACGCCGATGTCGTCAAGGGCACAAACCAGATGGCGTCCGTCCTGCAGACGGTCTATATCATCCCCGCGGGCGACGGCTGCATCGTCGCCACGGCGCACATGGCGATTGAGAGCTCCGAGGGCTTCGGGAGGCGCATCAGCTACATCATGAACACGCTCGAGCTCACCGACGTCCAGGGTGAATAAAGGGCGAACCGCCGGACACAGCCAGCCGCGAAAAGACGCGGCTGGCTGTTTCTATGTTATAGAAAGAGATCGACTCGCGCGTGGCGATATGGTATACTATCCCAAAAAGAGATTGGGGGAGTTCCGATGGTCGTACGCAGGCTCGCACAGGGGGAGATCTTCGCCGCGCAGAAAATCTCCTCCATCGCCTTTCACATCCGGGTGAGCGACGCGGAGAAGGAGCGGTTCCGGGAGGAAAGCGAAAAGGATACGACGGAAAACTGGGGCGCGTTCGCCGAGGACGGGACCTTGATGGCCCGGATCGTCAACAACCGGTTCGAGACCTATCTGGACGGGCATGTCGTCCGCAACGGCGGGATCGGGGCGGTATCGACGCTGCCGGAATACCGCTCCAGCGGCGCGATCCGGGAGATCTTCCGCGGCCTCCTTCCCAGCGCGTACCGCGGCGGCGAAGTGCTCTCCACGCTGTATCCGTTCAACCATGAGTTCTACCGGAAGGCGGGCTACGAGACCGTCTGCTGGAAGAACGTGTACGAAATGGCCCCCGCCGTCCTGGCCCGGTACCGTTTTTCCGGCCGCGCCGCGCGCTGGGAAGAGGGGAAGAGCGCGGAGGAGTTCGTCCGGCTGTACGAGCGCTTCGCTTCCGGGTACAACCTGTCCATGCGGCGCGCGGAGGCGGAGATGGTCAAGAGGCGCATGGAGGGCGACAGCTATCGCGACGGGCAGTTCTGCTACATGCTGTATGAAGGGGACAGGCCGGTCGCCTATCTCGTCTATCGCGACGTTCCCGCCAAAGAGGATCCGACCCTGTCCGTCCGGGACCTGGCGTGGCTCGGCCGAGAGGGCTTTGAGGCGATCCTCGGCTTCCTGGCGCGCTTCTCGGCGGATTATGGCTCGATCGAGCTGCCGCTCCCCATGGGGATGGAACTGTATTCCCTCCTGCGCGGCGACCGCGCGTACGACGTCCGCAAGACCACCCGGCAGGATTACATGGTGCGCGTGATCGACGCGCGCAAGCTCCTGGCGCTGATCCGAAAGCCGGAGGGAAGCCGCTTCGTGGTGCGGGTGACGGACGACGAGATCCTCCCCCAGAATGTGGGCGCGTGGGCCGTGCGGGGGGATGCGGCGGAACCGACGGACGATCAGCCGGACCTGGTCGTTTCCTGCCGCGCCCTCGGCCAGATGGCGGTCGGCGCGGTGAGCCTGGACGAAGCCTGCTACAGGGAGGACGTGCGCGTCCTGGGGAACGAAAAGACGCTGGAAAAGGTGTTCGTCCGCAAGCCGATCTTTGTGCAGGACCATTTCTGAGCATGCCAACTGTTTAGAAACGCGACCGAACATAAAGGAGGAACGCATATGAAGATGGAACAGACCAGATACCAGGACGCGCGCGGGCCGAGGGGCCGGATCGAGCGGATCGCCTACCAGGCCACGAACGTGAAGGGCGAGACCTTCGAAAAGCACGCCAATGTCTACCTTCCGGCGGGTTATGACGGGGCTCCGGAGCAGCGCTACAATATCTTCTATCTTATGCATGGCGGCGGAGGCAACGAGGACGCCTGGCTGGATTCCTGCCCGGTGAAGAACGTCCTCGACAGGCTGAATATCGAGGGCAGGCTCGAGCCGACCATCGTCGTCTTTCCCACCTATTACACCGAGGGCAACACCCCGGAGAACGCGGATTTCCGGATCGCCGGCCGCGAGGAGATCCGGGTGTTCCAGGCCGAGCTGATGCAAAACCTGGTGCCCGCCGTGGAGAGCCGGTACCGCACCTGGGCCAGGAGCGTGGACGCGGCGGGCCTGCGCGCTTCCCGGATGCACCGGGGCTTTGGCGGGTTTTCGATGGGCGGCGGCAATACCTGGATGACCTTCACCCACAACCTGGCTTCCTTCGGCTGGTTCATGCCCCTCTCCGGCGATTGCTGGGAGCTGGAGACGATGGGCGGTCGCACCAAATCCGCCGAGACGGCCGCGCTTCTCGGGCAGACCGCGATCGACGGCGGCTTCGGCCCGCGGGACTATTTTATCTACGCCCTCACCGGCTCGGAGGACATCGCCGTTGGCAACCTGACCCCCCAGATCGAAGCCATGAAGGCCCTTCCCGAGCAGTTCCAGGCGACTGACGATTTCGCCACCGGCAATCTCCGCTACGAGGTGGCCGATGGGTTCCCGCACGCCTACGAGCACGTGGTGACCTACGTGGAGCGCGCGCTGCCGACGTTCTTCAGGGCCTGACGCGATCCCGACATGCCGAAAATCGGTAACCATGAGCATGCGTCCCCGATCCGGGGAAAAGGGCTGTTCGCCGTTCCGGCGGGCCAACACCAGAGAGGAGCGTTCCAATGACGAGAGATCTCGCGCGGTTC
This sequence comes from uncultured Eubacteriales bacterium, assembly GCA_902782795.1. Taxonomy (GTDB): domain Bacteria; phylum Bacillota; class Clostridia; order Christensenellales; family Aristaeellaceae; genus UBA1224. Next base: position 6,663 of record CACZOT010000160.1, read on the forward strand.
CGCCGCGCCTTCCATTCCAGCGCCGCGAACCATGACAACAC